>CAYZXR010000040.1:3572-7723 GCA_964482475.1 uncultured Planctomycetia bacterium
CCATCGGAGTTCCGGCGGGCGCCGCCCAAGCTATTTGCTGGCATAAAAAAATCCCGATTATTAAAATCGAGATTGTTTTACGGAATCTATCATTTTTGAAATATTTTTTTTCCACGATTTATACCTCCTGCATAGTTAGGATTGTCAGTTCTTATATTCTCGCATGGTAACACTATTTTGATTTTTTGTCAATTCACTTTCCTTATTTACAAAAAGAGACCAAGAGCATCCCATTTTATGACAATTACTAATTGTTTATTTAGGGAAATTAAAATTTTTAAAATTATGCACCATTGTGAAGACTGACAAGGCTACATATATTCTGCAGTGGTTAATTTTGATTAGTTTTTTTCGAGTGCCTTGAGGGCGTTGTTGAGGTATTTTGATTTTCCTACTCTGAGTTCATGCATTTTGGCCGCAAGTTCGTTGGCTGCTGTCATAGCGTCGGGATCTTCGAAAATTGCGATGTTCATATTGGAGGAGAGTGCTTCTCCCTCTTCTTTTTGGGTGGTTATGTACTTTTCAACTTTGGCTTTAATGGATTGTATGCTTTTTATCTGGGTTGGAGTAAGCTTCTTGTCCTGCAAACGCTTGTTTGTTTCAGAAAAAAATTTTTTTTCGAGTTGAGTGTTATCCTGCGCCTGTTTTTTTGATGTTTCTGCATAAACAGACATATTACCAGAGACTATGAAACAAGACATTATTAGTATCGTTAACAGTAGTTTTGTTCTCATGAGGACTTCTCCATAGTGGCTACACCGTCTTTAATGGCCGCTTCAGAAACCGCGCCCGCCTCGCATTCTCTTATACGTGGATCAAATGGTGTAGGTATGATATAGTCAGGACCAAATTCAAACTCTCTACCGTAGGCTTTCTTGACTACTTCGGGTATGTCCCCTTTTCGGGCAAGCGCCGCAAGGGCGTCTGAAGCCGCTATTTTCATATTCATTGTGATCTTTGTCGCGCGAACATCTAAAGCTCCACGAAAAATGAAGGGAAACCCCAGAACATTGTTGATCTGATTGGGATAATCCGATCTGCCCGTTGCCATGATGTAGTCCTGTCCGCCCAATACATCATGAACCACATCGGGTGATATCTCAGGTGACGGGTTGGCCATAGCAAAAATAGCGGGATATTTAGCCATTGAAAGCACCATCTCAGGCGTAACGCAATCAGCAACTGAAACACCTATGAAAACATCCGCGCCTTTCATGGCGTCCGCGAGGGTTGTTTTTTCAGTATCCACAGCATGCACTTGTTTATATTGATTTAAATCTTCGCGATTGGACGACAAAATTCCTTTTGAGTCGCATATCAGGACATCTTGAGCCCCAGCAGTTTTTATCATTTCGGCGATTCTTAAGCCTGCAGCACCGGCGCCGTTGATAACAATTGAGATCTCCTTTATGTCTTTCTTGCTCAGAATGCAATAATTCTTCAGGGCTGCGAGCGCTATTATCGCGGTACCCCACTGATCGTCATGAAAAACTGGGATATCCAGTTCCGCTTCTAATCTATCCTCAATTTCAAAACAAGCGGGAGCCGCTATATCCTCAAGGTTTATTCCACCGTACATACAAGCCAGCCGTTTAACGGTTTCAATGACCTTTTCGACATCCGTTTTGCCGTTTTCGTCAAGAACGCCTTCCAGCGGGACCGGCCAGGCATCAACCCCTGCAAATGATTTAAAAAGAACAGCTTTTCCCTCCATAACAGGTATAGAGGCTTTCGCGCCTATGTTTCCGAGACCAAGAACGGCTGTGCCATCGGTTACAACAGCGATAAGATTACCTTTTGCTGTGAGAGAATATATATCTGCCGGATTATCTTTTATCGCCAGGCATATCTCTGAAACTCCCGGAGTATAAGCCATGCTAAGGTCTTTCTGATCCTTAAGGTCTTTTAGAAGCTCCACCCCGACTTTTCCGCCAAGGTGATAACTGAATATTTCATCTGTAGTCATTGTGAATTTTTGTAAAGACATGTCTTTTAATACTCCTTTCTTTAATAGAGTTTTCATTCTAAACTTGCATGTAAGTAACGTCAAGAGAAAAGAGTATTGTGAAGAAAAAAATTTTCGCGTTGACGGGTTAATCCCGGGCGGTTTTTTGTGAAAAACGGGTATATTTGCTAGGTACCATGCAAATGCGGAACACGTGAGGTTCCAGGTGATTACACTGTGTGGGGAAATTCGTGTTAAGTCTTCTATTCGCTTGAAATAGTTTGCTTATTAGTTTTATAGATCGCAAAGAAGGCTTTTACTGTCTTAGGATCAAAGTGTTTTCCCGAGTTTTCCTTTATAATCTCAAAGGCTACCTTCTCAGGAAGAGCTCTTCGGTATGGCCTGTCAGACGTCAACGCCTGAAAAACATCCGCTAGACTTATTATGCGCGCGCCCAAAGGTATTTCTTCACCTTGCAAACCGTGCAAATAGCCTTTACCATTATACTTTTCGTGATGATACAAGACATATGGAACAACGTTCTTTAGGGGATGTACGTTTCGGATGATCTCAGCGCCTATACGAGGATGCTGCTTTATTATTTCGAATTCAGTCTCGGTTAACGCGGCAGGTTTCATTAAAATCATTTTATCGATCCCTATCTTACCCAGGTCATGAAGCATCGCGCCGATCCTGACATCCTGTATATCCGCGTCACTCATACCTAAATAATCGGCCATTGCTGTGGCATAGTTCGACATTATACAAGAGTGTTCCTGTGTATAGTAATCCTTGATCTTTACCGCGTTAGCCAGCGCGTTTACAAACTCCATAGTATATCTGAAATCAGCATTATACTCCATTGCGATAGAATCCGCGTACACATCATGAGCGGCCAGCCTGTCAGAGGAACATAGAGATATCCCCTTTCCGCCTGCATGCTTGTTTTCATCCAGTTTGTCTACTATTCGATCAAGCAACTGCGCGGCTGTAAAAACGTCCGTGCAATGCGGATAACCACCCAGCGCCATAGAAAGGGATAACTGCACATTAACTATATCGTTCTTTTTTCCAAAGTTATGATCAGTAAGCATAGCGTATAGTTTTTCCAGAAGAACATAAGCTTCAGCGGTTTCAGTATCCGGCATAAGAATCGCGAATTCAGTACCGCTAAATCTTGCTACAGTATATGTTTTTTCCACATTCTGCTCTATAAGATGCGCGGCTTCTCTGAGTATTCTATTACCTATGGAGACACCGTGCGTGTGATTTATGGAATTAAAGTAATTTATGTCAATAACAGCCAAAGCCATAGGTATGTGTTTCTCTATGGATGACCTGAAAGTTTTGTTTAGCCTGGCGATAAAATGGCGATAATTTACTAATCCGGTATGCGGATCGTGAGAAATATACTTCTTCAGCTGTTCATGCGCGGTTCTTATATGCTCAACGCTTCGTGAAAGAGTTTCTTCGTATATTTTCTGTTTAGTAATATCCAGCCCAGTTATTACTATCTCAGCCTCAATCTGCGCTTGCGCGCCAATCTGGAAGCTATTCCATACAATGGTCTTAATACTTCCTTTTTTTGTAAGGATAATAGTTTCATGGTCTTTTAGTTTGAAATGAGGATCATTGGTTAAACTGGCAGTCTTTTTGCTTAAAAAAATGGATTGTAGGAATCCTGGAGGTTTTGAGCCGCATGCTTCTTCGCGGGTGAAGCCTGTTATGGCCTTTGCCTGGTTGTTCCAGATAGAAACACTGCCATCCGCTTTAAAGCCAACTACAATAAGGGGCAACTGCTCGACAAACTCTGTAAAAAAAACAGCGCTGTTTTTTTTATGCATCACTTCACTCAGCCTTTCGCATTTTGTGGATAAATGGAATGCACACAAAGTATACCATGGAAACTCCTTAAAACCCAGGCAAATTTTTGATATCTTAACAAAGTGTCTAACTATGTGTCATAACTTGCGATAGGCGCATTTCTCATGGAGAGTTTTTCCTTCAATATGCTCCCGAATTGACACGCAGTGGAAAGATTTGCCGGAAATTGTCTTTTGCAAGCCCAGACGATTAGCATAGTCCTTACAAAAATATGTCCCATCCGGCTGTTTTACTAGTTTTGAGCAAGGATCGTCACTCGCGCCGCAACATTCACCACAACGCGTGCATACTTTTTCAAAATGGAAGTTTTTTTGCTGTAATA
>CAYZXR010000040.1:7823-9148 GCA_964482475.1 uncultured Planctomycetia bacterium
TTTTTTTGTGAATAACAACCGGACCAAATAGCCTATCAGGACAATCACGTAGAAGATCAGTACAAGGAATAGGATAGACACCAGAGCTACAAGGATGAATGAACTCAATCCAATGATAGTTTGCCAGGCAAAGAAACCAAGAATAAAGAGAAGTGGAGAGATAATGATAACTCCCAATCCTATAAGAAAATCCTTTAAAACATTCATATCCACCCTGCCCTAGATTTATTTTACACTAGCTAGAAGGCTTTCGATCTCTACCGGGCTCATATTTTTTTTACGCAAAAAACAAACACCTACGTCATAAGAAACACCCGGCTCACCTTCAGCTATTCTGACAACTCGTCCCAATACACCATTGTTTAGTATCAACAGCTCGGATTCAATTTCCTCGCATAATCCCAGCATTTTAGGATCCATCTCCACCCATATAATACTAGACAGCGTTGGAGGGATGGCTTCACTTCTAAAAAGCAACCCACAAGCGCTGATATTTCGTGTGAGGATCTCCTGCCTATTGGCTAGCTTGTCCGTTTTTGCCTCTCGAAATTTCAATGTTGTCTCGTGATCCATCCTTAGAAATTCACGATTATTATCAGACTCAACGTACATGTCAATCCTCCCTCTTTTTTGAATAGAACCCTTCAACAAAATCGACTATTCTCTCGGGTTCGTCCATAACTTCAAAAATATTCATATCGTTCTTATCGATCATCTCTTCACCCAGCGTTTTGTCCCGCATCCAGTCTACCAACCCCTTCCAGTATTGTTTTCCAACCAAAACTACAGGGAACGGGGTTATGCGTCTGGTTTGTATCAACGCGATTATCTCAAAAAACTCGTCAAATGTGCCGAATCCGCCAGGAAAAACGATAAATGCTCTGCTGTACTTGGCGAACATAAGTTTGCGGACGAAAAAATAGCGAAATTCCATTGGAATAGTTATGTGCGGATTAGGGTCCTGTGGGTTAGGCAACAAGATGTTTAATCCCACTGATTGTCCATCCAGCTCTTTTGTCCCCTTGTTTGCTGCTTCCATTATTCCATTTCCGGCACCGGTGATAACAGCATATTTTTTCTTAGTAAATAGTCCCGCTGTTTTTTCGGCAAGCGCGTAATATGGATGGTCTGTCTTTGTTCTGGCCGATCCAAAAATGCTGACGGCCTTCTCGATGTGACGGAGTGTTTCAAACCCATCGACAAATTCGCTCATTATCCGGAATATGCGCCAAGGATCCTCATTTGTAAAATCAGCGGAGAAAATATTTTGCTTCATTGGATCAAATACCTCATAGATTGTTTTTTACAAAGTGTACACCATTTTT
>CAYZXR010000041.1:0-9116 GCA_964482475.1 uncultured Planctomycetia bacterium
TTTTGGGCGAGGGATATTCAAATAACTGGAGTCCCGCAACATGCTAACTCATTTAATGTCTGCCCTCCTCCAGAAATGGCAACATCACATTTCAGCATCAAATCTCGCATCTCACCAGCTGAAAGCCCTGAATAAATATCTACTTTCGCACCATAACCCTTTTCTATAAGAACCCCCTCTACCTTACTGTGAAAATCAGGACGTCCGGCTATTACATGAAATTTAAAATCCCCCTTTTCAGAAAGGCTCTCAACAATACCACCAATACAATCGAGATGCTCTGTAGCTCCCATAGTAATCAAAATATCCTTAATATCTGCGTTTACCTTGCGAGAGGGCACATCAAAAAACTCTTCTCTCAAAATAGCATATTCAGATCCAAGTAAATATTTCGTATCCTTATTTTTAGCGTATCCAAGTTCTTTAGACAATAAAGTGGGATTCACCACAATGCCTTCTGGATATTGAATGCGACAATAATCATCAATAATTAGCATACGTTTGTTTACTTTCTCAGAAATACGACTATATGTTTCCGTATCAGCCAAGTACGAATCTATTAATACCCTATCAACAGAGCTAATCTCTTGCTCCAAACGATCGATCTCCGCATGCCACGGATAAATTTCTAATCCTACTTCTCTATTACCAAATATTGACTGTACGCTATTATCTCCATTTATGATAAACTTGACATCACAGTTGCCTTGAGAAAGATTTTTAAGAGCATCAGAGATCGCGAGACACCTAGCAACATGCCCAAACCCCTTATCTCTACCTCCTTCAGTCAAAACAAAAACACTCATTTTATACCTTCTTTTGCTCTACATGAGAGTTTATATCAACAAGACTAGGATCTTTTTTCAAGACATCAACAACATCTTCCATATCAAAAAACCCACCAGGTATATATAATCTTTTGTAAATCTCTCGCACAAACTCAAGATCATCTTCCTCGTCAACCGTCCATCTGTATCCAGAGAAATCTTCATCTGAAACGAAATTGTTTATTTTATACTCCTCAGGATGCTCATAAAGATAAATTGTAACGTGTTCTCTTTGGTGTTTTTCTTTAGCCTTATGCCAAGTATCACTTAGCGCATCAAAAGAAACAACTTCTGTATCAAGTCCCCTAGGGAATCTCCTAACAACGGTATTTGTAGCTCCAACAAAATCCACTGAATTTTCTAAGTAAGTTGCAATAACCTTATCAGAAACTTTGCAGTCAATAAGAGGACAATCAGAAGTAATCCTAACAACAATATCTGCTCCATGCTCTTTTGCACACTTATAGTACCTATCAAGAACATCATTTTCGCTTCCTCGGTAAAAACTCACATCATATTGTTTGCAGAACTCTTCTATTTCGTTATCCATCTCCTCAGTAGTTGTTGCAACAACTACTTCATCTATCATTTCACTTCGTTTTATACGATCAATAACATGCCATAGCATAGGCCTACCTTCTATCTCTAACATGGCTTTACCAGGAAGCCTTGTCGAGCCTATCCTAGCCTGGATTATTGCTACAACTTTCCCCTTAGTGTTATTCATCCTTACTTCCCGTTTAATACGCTTATTATTTCCCTAGAAACTCTTGCCACATCCCCATCAGTCATCCTAGAATAAATTGGAATAGAAACTGCATTCTCATAATACTTCTCACTATTAAGAAACCTCTTTGAATTTGTTTTTAAGTTGTTCACATAATATGGTTGCCTATAAATCGGAATGTAATGCATCTGGCAACGAATACCTTTTGCTTTTAGTTTTCCAAAGAAGCTTTTTTTAGTTAAACCCCTTGATTTAAAATCTATCTTAAGTAAATATAAGTGATATGCGTGTTTTTTATCCTGCGGCACTTTAGGTGTCTCCAACCCTACAACATTTGCAAACGCTTTGTCATACATAGATGCTATCGCATGTCTTCGAGCTAGAAATATATTAATTTTTTTGAGCTGAGATAAAGCTAATGCGCACTGAAAATCTGTTATACGATAGTTAAAACCTAACTCTCTCATCTCGTAATACCAAGAACCTTTACTTTTACCCATTTGAGGAGTCTTAACTACACCATGCGATCTAAACATTTTTAACTTCTCATATAGCTTCTTATCGTTAGTTGTTATTGCTCCACCTTCTCCAGAGGTAATATGTTTGACTGGATGAAAACTAAATACCGTCATATCTGAATGTGCACAGGCCCCAACATTATGCCATTTTTTGCGTGAATAATAGCGAGATCCCAAAGCATGGCAAGCATCTTCAATTACTTTAAGATTGTTCTTTTTAGCTATCGAATATATTTTGGGCATATCACAAGGAAGTCCTGCAAAATGTACGAGTAAGATAGCTTTTGTCTTTGTGGTAATTCTTTTTTCAATTGAGCTGGCTGTTAAATTTACTGATTCATAATCAACATCAGCAAATACTGGTTTTGCGCCAACATATAGAATTGAATTAGAAGTAGCTAAGAAAGTAATAGGAGTAGTTATCACATCGTCTCCCTTGCCGAGTCCCGCTGCCAAACAAGCCAAGTGAAGAGCAGCTGTACCATTAGAAACAGCGACAGCATATTTAGCCCCACAATAAGCAGCTAAAGCTTCCTCAAACTTATCCACCATAGGTCCTTGTGTTATCCAATCGCTTCTTAAGACCTTTACAACTTCTGCTATATCTCTTTCATCTATGGATTGCTTTCCATAAGGGATAATCTTCATTTTTGCCCCCCAGTATATCCTTATGCGTTCTCAACCATTTTCTTTAGTTCCTCGACAGAAAGCCACTGCCCATTGTTATCACTTCTATATCCATCAAAATCGAGCTCGAGCTTTTTCCCTCCAGGGATGATCTTTCTTTCTTTCCAAACTACATCTGGATATGTTACAAATCTATTTTCATATTCATATGTATAGATGCCATCATCAGCAGGAACCATAGTCTCGTGAAGTTTCTCACCTGGGCGAATCCCTACAATTTCTTGTTTGCACTCTGGACAAATCACATTTGCAAGATTTGTCACTTTCATACTAGGAAGCTTAGGTATAAAAATTTCTGCACCACACATATCAGTAACGCTAGTAATAACAAAATCAACCCCTTGATCAAGCGTTATCCAAAACCTAGTCATGTCTTCGTGTGTTATAGGAACAACTCCTTTGGCTTTACATTCTCTGAAGAAAGGTATGACACTTCCACGAGACCCAACAACATTTCCGTATCTTACAACACTAAAAGTTGTACCTTCTGGAGAATAATTATTAGCCGCTAGAAACATCTTCTCAGAACAAAGTTTTGTAGCACCATAAAGGTTTATTGGATTCGCCGCTTTATCAGTACTTAAAGCTAAGACCCTTTCAACTTTATTGTCTATAGCCATATTGATTACGTTCTCGGCTCCAATAACATTTGTCTTTATAGCTTCAAACGGATTATATTCAGCTGTTGGCACTATTTTCAAAGCAGCAGCATGTACAACAATGTTTACGTTATTAAATGCCCGATGAAGTCTTTCAGAATCTCTTACATCTCCAACAAAAAATCTTATTCTATCATCTTTAAATGTCTTGGCCATTTCGTATTGTTTCATTTCATCCCGTGAAAAAACAATAACTTTTTGGGGCTTATGCTTTTCAATAAGTCTTGAAATAAATTTCTTACCAAAAGAACCTGTACCACCCGTTACCAAAACAATTTTTCCATCAAAAATATCTTTCATTAGATGCTCCCTGTCTAAAAATTATGAAATATTTCCCTCTTTATCTATACCCTCATGTGTCCAGTTGCGAGCCTTGTTATATACCTTACCAATCTTGTCCTCTAGTTCCGGAGAAACAAGTCTTAAGAGTTCCTTCCCCAATATCCTATACTGTTTACCAACCTTGGCAGAGCGTATTATACCCTTTTTAATAAGACGCATAGTGGTACTGGGGCTAACTTTAAGAAACTCCTGCGCCTCCTGCGTAGTATACACTTCGTTTTCTTTGATTTCCATAGATACACACTCCCAGTCCCTAAACTGTTATTATTGTCATATATTGATGTGATAATTCTATCATTTGTGCCATAAATAGTCAATTATTATCTTTAGGAGTCAATAATAGTCAGTAGAGGTCAGTAAGGCACTAGATATGGCGGAAAAACAAGAAAAATGAGAATAGTGGGAAAGTAAACTGCTATAACTGATTATGTTGTTACAATTTATATAGATAGAATGTCTCTATCCATCCAGTTTCAATATTCTTTACCGGACCGTACGAATACACCAGGATTGAATTGTTAATTATCTTTTGCAGATATGGCGGGCATATTTGACCGACCTTTTCATCATATATTATGTAGGTAAAACCTTTTTCTTTCAAAAATGCCTTAAGAGATGTGCCATCTTCAAATTTTTCCCTATATTGTTCCCACAAATCAAAGATCTTTTCTCTAACTACCCATCTTTTGAAATAGTAAGGCTTATATATCCCTATTCCAAGTATTCGAGCATCTTCAGGAAGATTCTGATTAACATATTGTGCCATCTGATAGTTTGTAACCCATCTGGATAAATATTCTTCTTCCGTCTCCATGTTAAATACAACGGGGTAATGGTGGCGATTATGATACAAACCGATAGCTCCATTAAAAAGCAATACCACAAGAAAGATACTGCCAGTTACGAACAGTAAGACTCTTGAGCGCAATTCGATATTCCTTTCTTTGTATTTGCTCAAAAGTCCAGCAATGGATACACTTGCCAATAAACCTAAAAGAGGAAGCACGGGATATAAGAATCTGTCCCTCTGAACCAAAAAGAACCATATCAACACATAAGATGCTGAAAGAAAAGAAATATCTCTTATCCATTTCTTCGGATTAAACATGCTGTAAATAACGAACGGGAGAAACAAAAAGAACTGCACCCCGATCTGTGAACCGCGTCCGCCGAAAATCTGGGGATGGACTGACATATTCCACGGCAACGACAACAACGACATTAACCCCTTTCCTGTGCCCATCCCCATGTGATGGCTTACATCAAAAGTTACCACTCCTGGGAAAAAATCTGAGAAAACAGGAAATACAGGATTCCCAAGAACAATAAAAGATTTAAGATACCAGAAGAACGAGAGAAAAAAACATGGGATCATGAACAAAAATAACATTCTTGTCTTTCCCCCCTTTCCTTTTATTATTCGCCAGATCAATAGCAGAAAAAGCGGTATAAACATATAGAGTGCGGAATACTTGATGCTTAAAGCTATTCCCATAAAAACACCGGATAAAAAAAGATCAGTATCCCTCTTTTTTTCCTGTTTTCCCTTATCCCAAAGCACAAAGAAAAATACGGATAGAGTTATGTACATCGTGAGACCTACATCCACATAGGCGTATGTCATACCATTAAATATTCCAGGAGACGAAATAAACAAAACTGCCGCGATAAGCCCTGTCTTGCGTGACGAAACTTCTCTTGCGAAGAATAAAATAATAAGCACAGTGAGCGGTCCACAGATCCAGTGAAAAAGCTTTGCCGCTACACCGGAACTAAATATTTCCATAGCCGTGAATAACATTTCCATAAAGAAGGGATACAATGAGTTCATTGTGTAGGGCACGAACCCTATACTTCCCTGCATTATAAATTTAGAGGGTATACCAAGATGATAACATAACGAGTCCGTCCCTACCGGAGGAGCAAGCGCACCAAAAAGACTGATCCCGGCAAAGAATAAAATACTGGCATATAAAAATTTATCACCCGCAGTTAGAGGAGCCTTCTCCGAAGAAAGGGTTACAGATCGGCGACCCTTAAGAATAACAGACGCTGCCAAAATAACAATAAAAATGGTCAATAGCGGCAGTCTCCCGACAATGCCAAATGACCCCAAAACGTATACAGAGTAAGACATTACCGCCATACCTAACGGTATTGCAACACCCACATTTTTTTTAGCCGTACTACTAGGTATCAACTGAAATAATATTGATTTCCCAAAAAAACAACAGGCCGAGATTGCAACCGTAAAAATCAACACACTACCTAAGAGAGTCATTCTTTTCTTCCCCTCAATTGAACAATAAGTATGTCACCGTTCCTGTGACTTTCTTTTCCTGAAATAACATACTCATACAGGTCTGAATTGTTAGACTTGAGCCACTCTTCATTATCGCAAACAAAATAATCCGCCCCCTGGTTTACATATATATCAACCAGTCTCTCAGGTGATGTTTCCAGCAAAAGATTAAGTTTTTTTCTTGATTGCTCTTCCTTCTCGGTATAAACAACTTCGGATATGGGGATCATAAACCCGGACCTATTCGTATAATACAACAATGCTAACTGAGAACCCTGCGAACAAACTATCACCTTCGCATCAAAAGGCAGATAAGAATCTACATACATCCCTACTTCACTGAAAAGTAACTCATTTTCTGTAGTTTTATAAGCCGGGTTCCAAGCTACGGCAATGCTCGTAATAAAAAACAGTACCAAAACTGTCCGTTTGACCCACATCACTGATATAGTCATCACCCCCATAGCAGCGGCGATAGCTCCCGGCAGCAACAAAGGGATGTAGTAATAGTCCATCTCATAGACTTTACGCGGCATGAGCAGGAAATATATAAATGTAGCAATAAGATACCAAAATACAAATCCCACTTTCCGACTTTTCTCTCTTAAGAATACAACTAGGCCGGTCAGAACTAGTAAAGCTCCCAACGGAGAAAAAACACTCTTGATCATCACGTAAGCAATCTTAATATAAAACTCCGCGGTGAAAATACGTGGATCAGGAAACGTCCGCATCTCTACGCTGTAAAGAATACTGAAGAATACGTTATCACAGCCATTGGCAACAATATAAGTATATTTGTACCAAGCGAGGGGAATCACTAAACAAGACGCACAGAATAAATAAAAGATCGGTTTCCTCATCACCTGTCTGCCTTGCGTATTTGTAACCAGCAAAAATAAGGCTGGTAACGCCAGGTAAAGCATCTGTATCTTCATAAGCAATAGCACGCTTATCGCCAACCACAGAAAAAATATACGCAAAATGGATTTTCTGCCGCCTACCCAAGCGTTTATCAAATAAAATATTGATGATATACATAAAGCAATAGAGGACTCAAGCTGAAATGACTGTCCATATACTATTCCCAGGGGGAAGAACATGTAGAAAAAAGTCGCGATCAACGCTTCTTCTTTACTCCAAAGATCTTTGATCAATAAATATACAAAAACTCCGCTAAGCGTGAATAACACAATGTTCAGAGCCCTTCCTGTCACATCAAGCCCTAAAAATGGTGTGATCTTGTGAAGAGCTCCTGTCAAATATGAAAAGAAGGGCCATTCTGTCATATGCAGAGATTTTTGGCCATTTATCAGAACATCCAACGTAGGTCTAAAAAAGGTCGCGGGCTCGGAACAAAAATTCTTTGCTATCATGGCGTACACAACGCTCTTAGTAGCAAAATTACCGAGCAACGGCCGAAATAGACCAAACAAACGGAGAATTACTCCTGATATGAGAATGAGGGATAAAATCATGGTTTAACTTAGAATAAGCCTCCAAACAACCAGGAAAGCTTCTAAAATAATCCTTTTTGACATTTTTGACCGGCCTTGATAACGATCCCTAAAAATAATGGGGATCTCTTTCAGCGTGAATCCGCTTTTATAAGCTTTGTAATGCATTTCTATCTGAAAAGCATACCCCTCCGATCTAACCTGATCAAGATCTATTTCCTCAAGAACTGCGCGCCTGTAACATTTAAAACCGGCTGTACCGTCATGAATAGGCATGCGAGTCACCCATCTGACATAGACATTAGCCGACCGTGAGAGAATCTCGCGCCATATAGGCCAGTTAAGAACTCCCGCATCCCGAACATACCTGGATCCAATGCAAACATCACACTCATTCATCTCGGAAAATATACGGATAAGGTCTTCAGGGTCATGGGAAAAATCAGCATCCATTTCAAAAATATAGCTATAATCCTTCTCTAGTGCCCACGTGAAACCATCGATATAAGCCCTCCCCATACCAAGTTTTTTCGGACGATGAAGAACATGAACTTCAGCATTATCGGCAGATAATCTGTCAGCAACTTCACCAGTACCATCAGGAGAATTGTCATCGACAATAAGAATATCCATACCCTTCTTTAAGGACAATACCTTGAGAATTATCTTCTCAATATTATCTATTTCGTTATAGGTGGGAATAACAACTAGGCTCTTATTCATTGATATAAACCTCGCAAATCATTAATTTTGATTTTTATAAGACTCAGAAAGGAGGCGATCCCGGCCTGTAGAGGCTTGACCTTTGAATCGGCTTTATGCGCCCATCTTACCGGTACTTCTTTTATTTTCATGCCAAATTTTGTAAGAAGAAATATTATCTCTGTGTCAAAGCTCCAATCCTTCATGCGCTGAAGAGAAAACACCTTTCTAGCCGTGCAACGGTTATACGCCTTAAATCCGCAGTTGAAATCGCTCACCTTCGAGCCAAGAAATATCTTAGATAAAAGAATATAAATATTTCCTAAGCATACTCTCATGATTGATTCTGGAACAACAACATCGGACTCCTTAAGTCGACGTGAACCTATAACGGCGTCATAACCTTCTTCCAGATACGGCAGAAAAGCGTCCAATTCTTTTATTGAGGTTGAATTATCCGCATCCATGAACATAACATATTTCCCGGAAGAATCCAGCATAGCTTCTCTTACCACATATCCCTTACCACGATTTGGCTTGCTCGATATTATCCTAAGAGAGTTTAAGTCATTCTTCTTTTCTTTAGCCGTGCTAATAGTATCATCTGAAGATCCGTCATCTATGACAATAACCTCATATGAATAGTCTTTGCCTTTAAGATACTCCGCTACCTCAGCAAGCGTCGCACCTATATTGGATGCCTCATTATACGCCGGAATTATAATAGACAAAAATGTGTTTTCCTGCATGTATTCTCCTAATAATTCTCACATTGAAGTATCATTCTACTCTTTTTCTCTGAAATCGTAAATACATATTGAATATCCCGCATACGCGTCGGGTTCCAACCCGACAACCCATTGGTAATTATCCAAATGGTTTACACTTATAGCGT
>CAYZXR010000042.1:0-4674 GCA_964482475.1 uncultured Planctomycetia bacterium
CAACCGGATGTGCAACCTGCCCAACCGTCGTATCTGATATGTTGGGAATATCCCACGGCGACCTGGAAAAAGCGCGTGCTACCGGTATTAAAAAAGAAGTCGCCCTTAACCAAACCGACGTCTACTATGAAGTATTAGAAATTCTTAAGAAAAATAAGATCACCACTTATCAGAAAAGTCTTGCGAAGGGTTATATCATAGCTCTCAATTTTCCAAAACAGACTAATACCACACGTGTCGGCATATTCTTTGAACCCTCAGGTACCAACAAAACTACCATAACGTTAAGCTCGCTATCCTCTACCGCACTGGAAAGGGCAAACGTAATCATATTCGGCGAGCTAGATAAAAAGATTCTTTCGAAAGGCTAAAAAGCGCGATTCCACTCATCGGACAAATACTTACTCTCTACAAGTGCTTTCATTTCTTCAAGTTCACTGACATCCAGATTTCTCTTACCTCGCAGCACGAACATCTCTTTTATGATTTCTTGGATATCTGAATGGGACAGAGAAATGTTACCTATAAATTTATTATGCGGTCTTCCCTCGCGGTATTTTGGTTCAGCCGGAGGATGTTTAAGATACCTGGACACTTGTCCTATATCAAACGCCAACAAAAATGTTCCATGATGAAGAAAAAACGAACGTTTTCTTGCCTGAGCGTTCCCTGATATCTTCAGACCGCTAACGGCAATATCTGATAACGGCAGGAGTTCAGCCTGAATACCTTTTTCTTTTAGTATATCAGATATATTTCCAAGGATGGTCTGATAAGAAGAATTAACGTTTCTATATCGAGAATCCCTTTCATAGGAGAGAACCATTGAATAGTTGTAACATCCCGGCCCCTGCAGAACTGTGCCTCCACCTGAAATGCGTCTTACTATTTTGACCCCGTCGTCCGCACAAGAAGTATTAAAACAGTCTTCTTCTACACGGCACGCGCGACCAACGGCAACAAATGGATCGTGGCTTTCCCAGAAACGCAGCGTTTCACCTATTTCACCCCGTTCAGCTTTTAGAAGAAGCACTTCATCAAGGGCTATCAATTCTTCCGGAGTTTTACACAGATCTTCGATTAGTTGCATGCTCTCGTCTCCTGAGACAAATATTTTACCGGCAATATACTTATTTATCACATACTGATGTTCATGTCTCTGGCAGCTTTTACTTCATCAAGCCGTCCAACAGGTTGAGTCTTGGGGAATTCTTTGAAAGCGGCAGGATCCTTTTCAGCAAGCTCGGCAAGTTCTATCATTACGCGAATAAATTCATCGAGTGTCTCCCGGGATTCCGTCTCTGTGGGTTCAATCATAATTGCTTCTTTTACATTGAGCGGGAAATATACAGTAGGAGGATGTATCCCCCTGTCGATAAGCGCTTTAGCAATATCTATAGCATGAACTCCATTTTTAGCTTGCCTTGAGGCTGATATTACAAATTCATGCATACAATTATCACCATAAGGAATATCATAATACTTTTTAAGGTGGCTTCTCAAATAATTGGCGTTCAATACAGCGTTCTCGCTCACCTCGATTAGACCTTCTTTTCCCATCAGAAGTATGTACGCGTAGGCCTTGATCAATACTCCGAAATTGCCGTAAAACTGCGATATGTATCCAATGGATTGTGGCCTGTCATAGTCGAGGGTAAATGTTCCATCTTCTCTTTTAACCACCCGGGAAGTGGGCAAGAATTTTACTAGTTGTTTTTTTACCCCTACAGGTCCGGCACCCGGACCGCCACCGCCATGAGGAGTAGCAAATGTCTTGTGCAGGTTTAAATGGACAACGTCAAAACCCAGATCTCCGGGTCTCACTTTTCCCATAATAGCGTTCAAATTCGCTCCATCGTAATACATAAGCGCACCCGCTTCATGAGCAAGATCAGATAATTCTTTTATATGCGGATTAAATATACCTAAAGTATTAGGGCATGTCAGCATAACCCCGGCAACATCCTCATTCATTTCCTTTCGAAATTCCTCAAGATCCATAACGCCTTCCGCATCAGACTTTATAGTTTTAACTTCATATCCGGCAATAGCCGCACTAGCCGGGTTGGTACCATGTCCCGAATCCGGTATCAGAATATATTTTCGACGGTTCCCTTTTTCCCTATGATAGGCGGCAATAAGCATTATCCCTGTCAATTCGCCATGTGCGCCCGCCATCGGCTGTGTGGTAAATTCGTCCATACCGGTTATTTCTGAAAGCACATTTTCAAGACCGCTTAATAGCTCAAGCGCACCTTGCGTTAACATGCCGCCTTTAACAATTTGAGGTTGCAAAGGATGTATAGACGCAAAAGACTCAAAAGCAGCTATTTTTTCCGTAAATTTTGGATTATATTTCATTGTACATGACCCGAGGGGATAAAAATGTGAATCAACTCCAAAATTCATTCTGGAAAGATTGGTAAAGTGTCTCACAACTTCCGGTTCGGAAAGACATGGAAGCTCAGCGTCTTTTTCTCTCATATACGCAGGATCCAAAGCAGGCATTTTGGGAACATCACTAACAGGCATTTTAACGCCGCGCTTCCCGTCTTTGGACAGCTCGAAGATCAACTCCATAAAGCTGCCTCCAACGCGTCGGCAAATCTTACTATCTCGTGTTTGGTTCTTTTTTCTGTGACAGCCACAAGCATATAATTCTCCATATCCGGATAGTAGCGTCCCAGAGGAAAACCCGCGGCAATACCTTTGTCTATCAATTTTCCAATTACTTCATTGGCATTCTTGGGCAGCTTAACAGTAAACTCATTAAACGTGGGAGAACTTCTTTTAACTTCAACCCCTTTTATCTCGCTAAGTTTCTGTTTAGCGTATTCAGCTTTGTCCCTACACGTAATCGCCAGTTCTTTTAATCCTTCTTTTCCTATGAGTGACATATAGATAAGAGCTCTCAACGCACAAAGCGCCTGATTGGAACAAATATTCGAAGTAGCCTTTTCACGTCGTATATGCTGCTCTCTTGTCTGCAAAGTCAGGACAAATCCTCGATTACCATTTTTATCTATTGTTTCGCCAACAATACGGCCGGGCATTTTACGAATATATTTCTTTTTCGTAGCCATGAATCCAAG
Organism: uncultured Planctomycetia bacterium; assembly: GCA_964482475.1. Lineage (GTDB taxonomy): Bacteria > Omnitrophota > Gorgyraeia > Tantalellales > Tantalellaceae > JAHJBY01. The sequence goes on from CAYZXR010000042.1 coordinate 3,093, forward strand.
ATATGGGCCGCCAAATGAAAGTGGTATCCCAAGGCTCTGCCCTTCACCGGTCACTATATCAACACCCATTGCTTCCGGAGTTTTCAACAAACCAAGCGCGATAGGATATACACTTTCTATGACAAGCGCTCCAACATCATGACATTGATCACATATATTTGTATGATCATCTACCGCTCCGAAAAAATTTGGGTTTTGAAGAATAACCGCGGCTGTTTCATTGTCGATATGTTTATCTAGCTCCGTTCTATCACTCTGGCCGTGACTTACAGGAATCTCAACAAAGTCTATGGAAAGATTACTTGTATAGCAGTACATCATATTGCGATATATAGGATTTACTCCTCCATCTATGATGATCTTGTTTTTCCCAGTAATTCTGATTGCCATCATTGCCGCTTCATACAATGCCGTGCCTCCATCATACAGTGATGCGTTAGCACCGTCCATACCGGTTAATCGACATAGACAGCTCTGATATTCATAGATCGCCTGGAGAGTGCCCTGTGAGGCCTCAGGTTGATATGGAGTATACGCGGTATAAAACTCAGATCTGGATGTTAAAGCGTCAATAGCGGCCGGGATATAATGATCATAAAATCCACCACCTAGAAAATACACAAGATCTGTTACATTTTTCTTTCCAAGTCCACGTAGATGTTCCTCAACTTCGAACTCAGACCGTCCGGGATCAATATCAAAAGATTTCGGTTTTAATTCTCGGGGAATATTCACGAAAAGATCGGACATCTTGCCGGAATTAACACCGGCAACCTTAAGCATTTCCTGCCGGTCTTCTATATTGTTTGGGATATAACTCACCTAAAACTCCACGATCGTTTACAATGTTCCAAGATATTCTTCATATGCGGCAGCATCCATCATAGCTTCAACTTCAACGATATCACTCATCTTAATTCGGCATATCCATCCATTTTCGTACGGAGACTGATTTACGATTTCCGGCGCGTCTTCAAGCGCCTCATTAATCGCGGCAACTTCTCCGGAAACAGCGGCATAAACATCACTGGCAGCCTTAACTGATTCGATAGTAGCCAGGCTTTCCCCTTGCTTCACTTCTTTTCCCTGTGTCGGAAATTCGATAAAAGTTATGTCACCGAGTTCAGATTGAGCGTGATCCGTAATCCCTATTAAAGCTGTATCTCCGTCAACCTTCACCCATTCATGTTCTTTTGTGTATTTAAGTTCCTGCGGTATCATCTTCTTGTCTCCCTGTTTATGTTTTATTTTCCAAGCTCTATAAACGGCGGCTTCTTTATTTTAGCGTTTATTTCAACTTTTCCATTTATAAGCACAATGTCTTTCCCTTCTACCGCTATATCTTTGTCGACATAGCATAATCCTATGCCTCTTTTAAGGCAAGGCGAAAATGCTCCGCTTGTCACTACGCCGACCTCACGTCCTCCGGAAAAAACTCGACAATCCTCTCTTGCGCTTCTTCGTCCCTCGCATATGAATCCTACTAAAATACGTTTGATACCTTTCTTGATCTGTTTTAATAAAGATTTTTTTCCTATAAAATCTTTTTCCAGATGAACGAATCTCATCAACCCGGCTTCGA
>CAYZXR010000042.1:4774-8999 GCA_964482475.1 uncultured Planctomycetia bacterium
ATGGCTTCCATAGACCCGGGACCCTGTAGATCTATTTTAGCAATGTTCTGAGAATCATCGAAGAAATCTGATTCTGAAGAAAGGTGCGCTCTGATCCATTCACTGTCTTTTTCACGTGTCCCGGCGTTGCCAACTATCATAAACTCTTCCGGGGTGATCTTAAAAACTATCATATCGTCAATAATCATCCCTCTATCATTAAGAAGAAACCCGTATCGACATTTTCCCACACCCAAGCCTTCTATTTGACATGTTACTAATGCGTTCACGTCTTTCTCCGCGGACGGCCCCTTAACAAACAACTCGCTCATGTGGCAAATATCGAATAAACTGGATTTTGATCGAGTGTGTAAATGTTCCTCAATGATACCGGTATATTGAACAGGCATAGACCAGCCCGCAAATGAAACCATTCGCGCACCGGCTTCAAGATGTTTATCATAAAGCGGTGTTTTCTTTAAATCTGTATTAACGGACATGGAAGATCCTTTCGAGAATAACTGGAATTAAACTCCAGTGTTTTACAGGAATCTTCTATATACTGCCAAAGTATTGTCAGTAATATGTTCCTTAGTATATTGCGCTTCAACCATTTGTCTGCCGGTATAACCCAGACGACGACGTAATGCGTCATCTTCTAAGAGGGTATTTATCTTAGCGGCAAGCATTTCAAAATCTTTTACGGGTATAACAAACCCGTTTATGCCATCTGATATAATTTCGGGCATACCGCCCATTTTTGTCACAATGATAGGCTTTTCCGAAGCCATTGCCTCAAGCATTGTAAGGCCAAACGGTTCACATCCACTTGACGGATACAGACACACATCCGCTACAGCATATAGCTGACTGACTTCATCTAGGGTATAGCAGTCTATCAGTATGTTGTCCTTAAGCTCAAAATGCTTGATAAGTTTCATAAAGTAAGCGATATCTTTCTGCTGTGTGCCTACCCAATCAACAATATTTTTAGATCCGGCTAAAACAAGCATAACATCCGGATGTATCCTTTTAACAAGATTTATCGCCTTAATACTAACATCACATCCTTTTGCCATACCTATTCTGGCCGGATGAAAAATAACTTTTTTCCCTTTAAGCTGGGGATATTTTTTAAGAATGTTCTTCGGATCAACTGAGGGGTTAAACTTATCCTCATCTATCCCATGATGAATAACTGTAATCTTTCGATCATCCACGCCGATACCTATTATCTCTTTTTTAATGAAATGACTTACCGCTATAATGTGAGTCCACTCTACTTTCTGGGTCAAGTCCATAAAAAGCACATCATCCCAAACATTGTGCGCGGTCATTATCACCGGAATGCCCTTTTCTTTTGCAAGAGACGCTAATGTATACGCGTGAACCGGGCTAAAATAATGCATGTTATGCGCATGAATGATGTCAGCTTTTGTCGTTTCTAAAAACATTTTGAATACCTGATGTACTTCTTCTTCCAAGCCCGCTAACCCTCGCTTTGCGAGCCAGTTCAGATCCATAATCGGAGTGCGATGTATTGTAGCACCTTCGTAATCATAAAGCTCGTCCACTCCTTCTACTGAACCTGTTAAAAGACTCACCTTGTGACCTTGTTTCACCATTTCCGGCAATATAATAGTAAGATGTGTCTCAACTCCACCAATGATAGGAGGAAATCCCCAATGCAAATGAACGATATTCAATTTTTTCTTGTCGGATTTTTCCATATTATCTCAACCTCCGTAAGTTAGCACACTTAAGCTCGCATCAATAGTAGAATTCAGTTGCCGTCTGCTTCTTTGCCCCTTCAAAAACATAGTTTTTGCTTCCCTTTAATATCCGTTCTTCTCCAAACACTTTTATCTTCAGTTCACCTTTTGCTCCTGATTTGATCCTTACCTTGACCATGTTTCTGGAGATTTCAAATTTCAGAATCCGGCCTTTCCAAGCGAAAGAGAATGTGAGACTAGCCCATGTCCTGGGCATCCTCGGCAATACAGATAATCCTTCACTGGATACAGATAATCCAGCGAAACCGAAAATAAGCGCCTGATAAGTTCCTCCAAGGCTTGCCGCATGCGCCCCTTCGGCAGTGTTACCATAAAGATTGGTAGCGTCAGCCCTTAAGGAAACATTAAAAAGATTATACGCTCTATAAATATCACCCGCCCGACACGCTATAACTGAACTTACGGATGGACTGAGTGACGACTTATGTGCGGTTCGTGAAATATAGTGCAGGTGATTTATCCTAACGGTATCCTGCGTAAAAAGCTCCGGCAAAAGATACAGCATAACCGTAACATCACCTTGTTTGAGTAACTGAGTTTTTTCCATATCAGTCGTTCCCAACTTCTCAGGTAAAACAGGTATACCGTTCTCATCCATCTCCTCAAAAGTAGCGTCCTTCAACTTAAAATAACCATCAAATTGTTCAATAACACCGTTTTTATTGATATTTATCTTTTTTATTTTTTCTGCTTTTGATTTCCACTTCTTGATCTCATCTTTCTTCAGCTTCATCCGTTTTGTTAATGATTCATACGCTTTGGGATGTTTTTCTTTAAACTGTTTGGTCATTTCATAGGCCATCATAAGGTTCCACTTGACCATCATATTGGTGTACGCATTATTTTTCACATCCACATGAAATTCGTCAGGTCCGATAACCCCTGTTATTTCGTATATGTCCTTGCTTTTATTGTGTTCAAGACGATCCGCGCAAAATCTTGCGGTCTCAAACAACATCTCATACCCGCAATTCTTCATGAACTTTTCATCATCTGTGGAAGTATAATATTTGTATGTCGCGTAGGCGATATCCGGAGTAATATGCTGTTCCATATGGTTAGTAAATATTTTTACTATCTCTCCGTTGATATCCTTCGCCCATGTCGGCGTTTCATCGAATCCAGACTCTCCTGATTCCCATGGAAACATAGCGCCTTTATACCCAAAAGACGTTGCTATCTCCCGTGCCTGATCAAGTCGCCTGTACCTGTACATAAGCATATTTTTGGCGACTTCCGGATTAGTATACAAATAGAACGGCAATAGGAATATCTCAGCATCCCAAAAAATATGTCCTCTGTATCCCTCACCTGACAATGTTCTGGCACCGATACTGGAAAAACCATCATCGGCATGCGCGCAGATCAACATGTGATATATGTTTAAACGCATGTTGATCTGAAGATTCGCTGTTCCTTTGATCTGAACATCAGAAACATCCCACAACTTGTCCCATTCCTTGATATGCGCATCCAATAAACTGCTGAATTTGGAATGAAAAACTCTGTAAAATCTTTTAAATGAGTCTTCTTTATGTTTTTTATGTGATTTGCTCGGTTTGAAATCCTCTATACTGAAGATCTTCGTAAAAACGATTGATTCGTCCTTTTTTACTTTAATCTCGAATACGTTGTCTTTGGCGTAAATCTTCTTCCCTCTGTATTCGTAATAAAATCCGCTCCAATAAACAAGCGTATGTTTTTTCTCGAAAGTTTCCGTAACAAGATATCCGGCGTTGCTTCTCTGTCCTAATTCTTTAATCCGAAAGTGTTTTTTGTCTCCCTCGGTAAGTGTACCTGCATTGTACACAGAAGTATCCATGCCGGTCTGAACATCTACTGTACAATCCGCGTCTAACGGAGTAAGTACAACTTGCATCATACCAAAGTTCTTTTTACTCATGGAGACAAGCCTTAATGACTGGTAGTCAAAACGTTGACCTTTGCTGTTTTTATACAATGTATCCCTAAGCAATAACCCCTTTTTCATATTCAGAGCACGTCGGTGGCGCATGACATCCATGGCTGTAACACCTATCTTCTCCCCATCTACAGCAAACTTAAAGTTAAAAGGATTGGGAAAATTAACCAGCTCTGATACTTGAGCGGCAAGTTTATCATACATGCCCGCTATATATGTTCCGGGCTTAGAGTCTACGGGCACTTCTTCCAAAATTGCCCTTGATCCGATATACCCATTGCCTAAAGCAAACTGCACTTCACGTATACCCTGAATAGACCTATCCCATTCCATCTCTTTGATAAGCCAAAGATCATCCTCTGTAAACTCGGTGTACATATTTTTCAGATAACTACCATTTTTTGCCATTATTACCAACGCCCTTCCTAAGTTAAACGTTCAAAAAGTCCTGCCTGTATAATAGATAGTAATATAATATACCATATGTCCGTCGAAATTGCTAAAAGTGTATGTGGAGCTTTCAGCCTTCAGC
>CAYZXR010000043.1:0-8802 GCA_964482475.1 uncultured Planctomycetia bacterium
AGATGAAGAGATTGAAATGGTTATATCCTGGGATGTTGATAAAGCGATGGATATCACTCTCTGTTTTTGGTATTGTGATGGTCTCCATGGGCTTTGTTATTATCATAGCGGAGCGTAGCCCCGAGAACAAGACTATTGCCGGGGTTGTTATGATAGTCGGCATTATGAGCATGATATACGCGGTTAAAAAGATCTTGAAATCTTTTGTAACCGCATTGGTTCCGCAAGATGTAGAAAATACTCTTGTGGAAAAGATATATGCTAAGAGAATATTGGAAAAAGGTCCTAAAATAGTAGTGATTGGAGGAGGGACTGGACTTTCAACACTCCTTACAGGGCTTAAGCATAAGACAAGCAATATAACCGCGATAGTGACGGTAGCCGATGATGGGGGGTCTTCAGGAAGGCTTAGGGAAGATTTTGATGTATTGCCGCCCGGGGATATACGAAATTGCCTGGTAGCTTTGTCAGATTCAGAAGATCTTATCAGGTCTCTTTTTCAGTTTCGTTTTAAAGAAGGAGGGGAGCTTGTTGGGCATAACTTTGGCAATCTTTTTATAACGGCGTTGTCAAAAGTTACAGGTGATTTCACACAGGCTATCAAGGAATCTAGTAAGGTTCTTGCCATAAGAGGTCGTGTCCTGCCGGCTACTTTGCAGAAAGTTAAACTGTGCGCTAGAAGAGAGGATGGCCGAGAAACCGTGGGTGAAAGCAAAATACATTTGCCTCCGGTGGAGAGTCCGATAGAATGTCTATCGCTATTGCCTGCGGATTGTGTCGCTACCGGTGAAGCGGTAGAGGCTATCAAGCAGGCGGATATGATCATTCTTGGGCCTGGTAGTTTGTATACAAGTGTGATGCCCAATTTATTGATAAAAGGTATCAAAGACGCGGTTGTTAAATCGAAGGCTTTGAAGGTATACGTGTGCAGTGTAATGACTGAGCATGGAGAGACAGATGGATATTCCATTAGCGATTACGCGAAAGCTATTTTAAAACACACGTCCGCGGGTATTATGAATTACTGTATAGCTAATACGACAAGGATTTCAAAACATTTCTATGAGAAATATAAGATCCAGGATCAATATCCGGTTAAAATAGACGAGCGGGATGAAAAATGGTTAAAACAGGAAAAAATAGAATTAGTTAGATCACATATCGCCAGTACGGCGGAATTTGTGCGACATGATCCCGAGAAATTAGCGGATGCGGTTATGAATATTTTTGGAAATGAGTAGTAGGGTGCGAACATAAAAAGTGGTCCGGAAGTGATCGATTATGGCAGTAGAAAAGAAGATAACGATAAGGAACGAGACTGGATTGCACGCCAGACCTGCGGCGCTTTTTGTCCAGATAGCTAACAAATTTGAGAGCTCAATCACTATTATCAAGGACGACCAGACGGTTAATGGAAAATCGATAATGGGCATATTGATGCTAGCCGCGGAAAAAGGTGCTCGTATAAGCATAATTGCTGATGGAAAAGACGCGGAAGAAGCTGTGGTTGAACTTTCTGAAATTTTGTCTAAAGATACGGAATCGGAGACATCAGGACAAATAAAACAAGGACAGACCCATGAAGGGTTCAAAAAAACCGAATAGAAAACAGGTACAGTTGAAGGGAATTCCCGCGGCTCCCGGCATTGTGATAGGGAAGGCGTATATTTTCGGGACAGAAGAACTACATACCCCGGAAAGGAAGATAACCTTAGAAGAAATTCCTGTTGAAATAGCCAGGTTTAAGAAGGCGCTCCTTGAGACACGCAAAGAAATTACGGAAGTCGAGGAAAAGATTTCTCGCGAAATGGGAGTCGAGCATGGTCGCATTTTTAGTGCCCACCTTCTTGTCCTTGAAGATCCGGTGCTCGTTGAGGAAGTTATTACACGCCTCAAAAAAATGAAGAAAAATATAGAATTTGTCTTCGTTGAAGTCTTAGAGAAATATATCGATGTTCTTTCAGAAGCCAAAGACGAGTATTTGAGAGATAGAATAAGCGATATAATGGATGTTGGCCGAAGGATACTTCGTAATTTGCTTGGTGCGGAAAGCAGAGGAATGGAAGACCTGACGGAGAAATCTGTTGTAATTGCGTATGACCTTTCTCCCTCGGATACGGCTATGATGCATAAAGGCAGAGTGATCGGGTTTGCTACCGACATAGGCGGTAGGACCTCTCATACGGCGATCATGGCCAAATCATTAGAAATACCGGCTGTGGTTGGTCTTGAAAACGCGACAGATGTTATCCGAAACGGAGACATGGTTATACTTGACGGTACGCATGGTGTAATAATAGTTAATCCTACTAAGCGATTTATTGAGAAGTACGAAAAAGAGAAAAAAAGATGTGAGCATATTGAAAAAGGTTTATTTGGGCTTAAATCTTTGGCAAGTGAAACCTTGGATGGACAAAAAGTAGTACTGGCTGGCAATATTGAACTTCCGGAAGATGTAGCGAGTGTTATTGCTCACGGTGCGGAGGGTATAGGCTTGTATCGTACGGAATATTTCTATATGAATCGTCGTGATCTCCCAAGTGAAGAAGAACAGTTTAACGCTTATAAATCCGTGGCAACTCGGATAAAGCCACACTCGGTGATAATAAGAACTCTTGATATTGGAGGGGATAAATTTCTTTCACATCTCGATATACCAAAAGAAATGAATCCGTTTCTGGGATGGCGAGCTATTCGTTTTTGTTTAGCTAGCCCGATTATTTTCAAGACACAGCTGAGAGCCATTCTCAGGGCATCAGCCTTTGGAAAACTTAAACTAATGTATCCGATGATATCAGGTATTTCCGAGTTTAGACAGGCGAATGCTTTACTTGAAGAGGTGAAGACCGACTTGCGGAAAAAGGGAATACCTTTTAACAATGACATTGAAGTCGGCGCTATGATAGAGGTTCCATCAGCGGCGCTGACAAGTCATGTTATTGCTAAAGAAGCAGATTTTTTCTCGATAGGGACTAACGATCTAATACAATACGCTCTTGCTGTTGATAGAGTAAATGAAAAAATAGCATATTTGTATGAACCCACACATCCCGCTGTTTTAAGCTTGATAAAAATGGTTATAGACAATGGGCATAAAGAAAATATTCCTGTTGGACTTTGCGGTGAAATGGCGGGAGATATTGCCCTGGTTATTATTTTACTTGGTCTTGGGCTGGATGAATTCAGTGCTTCGCCGATAGCTGTTCCTGAAATAAAGCAAGTGATACGTTCTGTTGAGTACTCTGCGGCAAAAGTAATGGCGGACAAATGTTTACAGATGGAGACAGGGCAGGAAGTCAGGCAGTTCGCGAAAGCCAGGTTGAAGGAATTGGTACCTGGTTTTGCGAATGAACTGTCAGGAGAATAATACTAAAAAGGAGTTACAATGAAAGGTCTTGTTTTGGCTGCTGGATATGGCACACGACTGTATCCCTTAACTCTTAATCGTCCAAAACCTTTGCTGGATGTTGGTGGACGCAGTATTCTCGCGAGGTTGCTGGAGAAACTTGAAGAAGTTGAGTCTTGTGATGGCGTATATATTGTTACAAACGCTAAGTTTACTGACGTAATAACGAAATGGACCAAAGAAAATAAATACAGATTTCCAATAGAGGTGATAAACGATAAGACGATGTCCAATGATGACAGACTCGGAGCTATTGGGGATATGAACCTGGTGTTGAATGAAAAACAACCGAATGATGACATACTGATAATGGCGGGGGATAACTTATTTGAGTTTGATATAACGAATTTTATTTCGTTTGCTCAAGAGAAAAAGCATCTTTCAATTGCGTTGTTTGATGTAAAAAATATTGAGCTAGCAAGGAAATATGGGATAGTTGGCCTGGATGATAATAGTCGGGTTGATAGTTTTCAGGAAAAACCGGATTGTCCGTCATCCACGCTTGCATCTACAGGGATATACTATTTACCCGACAATAAAATATCAGAGTTTGAGGAATATATGAAAACTGACAATCCTAAAGATGCCCCGGGTAATTTTATAAAATGGATGTCGGAGACTTGCGGGGTTTATGGATACGTATTTAATGAAGGGTGGTATGATATAGGCGATACGGCTTCCCTTGAAAAGGCCGATATTGAATATCGTAAAAAAGGCATCTAAGGTTTCTAGAGAGAATAACAAAAAAGGAGAGGTATTGTGAAAGACAAACATTTGTTTACTTCTGAAAGTGTGACAGAAGGGCATCCGGATAAAGTATGTGATCAAATATCCGATGCGGTGCTTGATGAGATTTTTAAAGAAGATCCAGCCGGTAGGGTTGCTTGTGAAACTATGGTAACTACCGGGTTGACTATTGTTGCGGGAGAGATTACCACATCGTCCTATGTTGACATACCGAAGATTGTCCGGAAGACGATAAAAGAGATCGGCTATACTAGCGCGAAATACGGATTTGACTATCTTACATGCGGCGTGATGACTTCAATACAAGCGCAGTCACCGGACATTGCTATGGGGGTGGATACCGGCGGGGCAGGTGATCAGGGTATGATGTTTGGATATGCCACCGATGAAACGAAGGAATTCATGCCGATGCCGATCAGCTTGGCACATGCGCTTACCAGACGACTTGCACTGATACGAAAAGAACGTCAGGTTGATTACCTGCGTCCGGATGGGAAAAGCCAGGTAACTGTTGAATATGACAACGGAAAACCACAGCGCATTGAAGCGGTAGTTATAAGCGCGCATCATGACAAGAAGGTAAAGATGAGCGATATTCACGCAGATATGAAAGAGCTTGTTATCAAGCCAATTATTCCGACAGGTCTTATTGACAAGAATACAAAGATATTTGTGAATCCTACCGGAAGATTTGAAGTCGGTGGGCCTCAGGGCGATACCGGAGTGACAGGCCGTAAAATAATAGTGGATACTTACGGCGGGGTAGGATCCCATGGCGGTGGAGCGTTTAGCGGTAAAGATCCTTCAAAAGTGGATCGTTCCGCATCTTACATGGCAAGATATGTTGCCAAAAATATTGTAGCTGCGGGGATAGCGAGAAAATGTGAGGTACAGTTGGCTTATGCTATCGGAGTAGCCGAACCTGTGAGCATTATGGTGAATACTTTTGGGACAGGTCAGATAGCTGATAGCCAGATAGTGAAACTTGTCAAAGAGACTTTCAATCTGACACCGGCCGGTATTATAGAGGATCTGAAGTTAAGGCGTCCTATTTATAGGAAAACAGCCGCATATGGTCACTTTGGTCGACAAGATGAAGGGTTTACGTGGGAAGAGACGGATAAGGCGGAAATTTTAAAAAAAAATGCTAAATAAGAAAAGGACGGTAGATATTCTATGAAAAATCATGATATTAAGGATATTAAATTAGCGAAATTGGGAAAACTTAAGATAGAGTGGGCCGGAAGGAATATGCCGGTGCTTAAAACAATAGAAAAGCGATTTCGTAAAGAAAAGACCTTGAAAGGGGCCAGGGTTGGGGCTTGTCTTCACGTTACTACCGAGACAGCTAACTTGATGATCACCCTTAAAGCAGGTGGAGCCGATGTGAAATTGTGCGCGTCCAATCCGTTAAGCACACAGGATGAGGTTGCGGCGTCTTTGGTGAAAGATTATGGTATTCCTGTTTTTGCTATAAGGGGAGAGAATAATGCGACGTATTACAAACATTTGAACAATGTTCTTGATATGAAACCGCATATCACAATGGATGATGGAGCGGATCTGGTTTCAGTGATCCATTCGAAGCGCAAGAATCTTGTTAAGGATATTTATGGCGGAACCGAGGAGACTACCACGGGTGTTATTCGTCTCCGGAGTCTTGAGAAAAAAGGTCTTTTAAAGTTCCCGATTGTCGCGGTTAACGATGCGCAGACTAAACATCTTTTTGACAACAGATATGGGACCGGACAGTCTACGGTAGATGGTATTATTAGGGCAACAAATCATTTATTGGCTGGCGGCAGGTTTGTTGTGGCCGGATACGGCTGGTGTGGACGCGGTGTGGCTATGCGTGCTCGTGGTATGGGAGCGAAAGTCATTGTAACTGAGGTTGATGAACTCAAGGCTCTTGAGGCTGTTATGGACGGATTTGAGGTTATGCCAATGCAATCCGCCGCCAAAATCGGAGATATTTTTGTGACACTTACCGGAGATCTTAACGTTATCAGGCCAGAACATTTTTCTGTGATGAAAGACGGAGCTGTTGTAGCTAATTCCGGACATTTTAATGCTGAGATAGATATCCCGGGACTCAAAAAAATGGCAAAATCAGTACGCACGGTAAGACCTTTTGTGGAAGAGTTTGTTCTTAAGAACAAAAAGAGGGTAATACTTTTAGGCGAAGGTAGGTTGATAAATCTTGCCGCCGCTGAAGGTCATCCTGCGATGGTGATGGACATGAGTTTTGCTAATCAGTCACTTTCGGCAGAACATATGTGGAAAAACAGCGGAAAACTCGAGAAAAAAGTTTATCCTGTTCCAGAGAAGATTGATAAAAGCATATCGAAACTTAAGTTAAGATCCATGGGGGTCAAAATCGATAAGCTGACAGCGGAACAGAAAGAGTATCTCGCAAGTTGGGAGATCGGAACGTAGCGGGGGGTTCAACGCTCGTACCCAAATTATGAGGATAATAAATCGTTACTTGTTAAAGGAACTTGCTGGTCCTTTTTTAGCGTCTTTGTTTGTTTCCACGTTCATACTTGCGGCGGGGAACATCATGCAGACCGCGGATATGATCATGAATAAGGGTGTGGAGGTCGGGTATGTTATAAGGATCTTCCTCTTATTTCTTCCATATGTCCTGATTTTCACTATTCCCATCTCTGTGTTATCAGCCGTTTTGCTCGGGTTCGGACGGCTTTCGAGTGATAATGAGGTTACAGCTTTAAGAACAAGTGGTATGAGCCTGAAGAATTTGATATTTCCTGTCATTATCTGTGGTTTTATCGTGAGCCTAGTTAGCGTTCCGTTAAATGATAAAATATTACCGCAGTCCGAATTTGCCGCTAGAAAGCTGATAAAAACAATAGGCATGAAACATCCTACCGCACTGCTTGAGCCTGGAGTATTTGTAAAAGGGTTTAAAGATTACGTTGTTTTTATAAATGGTGTTAAAGGAAATATGCTACAGGATATTAGCATATATCAGCCCAGGGAGGATGGTCCCACACGTACAATTGTTGCCAAAAGGGGGGAAGTTATAACGCTTCCTAATGAGGACAGGATAAAATTAAGGCTGGAAGATGGTACGGCTGATGAAGTTATGGCGGACAAGCCGGATGAATTCTACAAATTGTCTTTTCAAGAGTATCACATGACGCTTGATCTGGATGAATCAGTAGACGTGAACAGCATCGGAAAAAAGGCGAGAGAAAAGAGTATCAAGGAGCTTTTGGCGGATATAGAGGAAATGAAGAAAAAGAAGATCAAGGGGGAGGACATTCCTCTTAGAATTGAAATGCACAAGAAACTAGCGTTAGCATTTTCAAATCTTGTTTTTGTTATCATGGGAATACCACTTGCCATAACGACGCATCGCCGTGAGAAGTTTATAGGTTTTGCTTTAGCTATGGCACTTTTTTTATTGTACTGGGGTTTTATGCTTACAGGGATAGCCTTTTCTATACGTGGGGTCATTCCGGCATGGGCGGGTGTATGGTCGGCGGATATAGTGCTTTTTGTTTTTGGAATTGTGATGCTTCGTAAGCTTTCTATTAAATAATGAAGATTCTAGAGAAACACATATTGAAAAATTACCTTACCGCGTTTGCGTTTTGCATCACGCTTCTCATGGTATTAGGTGTTATCGGGGATATACTGGGGTTTTTGGATGAGATATTCAAAAAGGGAATACCTGTCAGCAGTATTCTGATGTTCTATCTCTATTTTGCTCCATTTGCTTTTGTGAATATGGTGCCATTTGCTTGCCTTCTGAGTTCGGTTTTTGTTTTTAATGATTTGAGCAAAAATCACGAAGTGACGGCAATAATAACAAGTGGGATAAGTTTATGGAAGGTTATGAAACCCGTGCTTTTGGCGACTTTTGTGCTTTGTCTTTGTACTTTTATCGTTAATGAGAAGATGGTTCCTTCCGCGATGGAAAAAGCCGGACAAATAAGACAGGAGAAGTTTGAAGGAAATAGTAGTGATAAAAAACAGGTAGTCGAAAATCTTACCATATATGGTGAAGGTAAACAGATGATTTTTGTGCGGGAATATTATCCTAAAATAAAAAAGATGGAAGACGTGATAATGCATAAACGTGATAATAATCAGGAAATAACAACAAAAATAAATGCCAAATCAGCAAAATGGAGAGATGATGGCTTTTGGATAGGAACTGATGTTATTGTGTTTAATATAGATCATGATGGGGATGTTGTATGGGATCCAGAGGTCTACAAAAATAAGAAACTTCCGATCAGGGAAACTCCCGAAGATTTACTAAATACCCAGTGGGATCCCAAAATGATGGGGTACGCGCAACTCAAAAGATACATAAATATTCTTGCCGCGAGTTCGCCTGCGTCAGTTCGGCGACTTGCTGTTGATTTAAACTACAAATTGGCTTTTCCGTTTACGGCCATGGTGACCGTAATGGTAGGGATTCCCTTTAGTATTGCGACAGGAAGGGTGAATGCTCTTCTTGGCATGGCCAGAGGAATTTCCATCGCGATGCTGTATCTCCCGGTAATGGCCGTATGTCTAGCGCTTGGAAAGAGTGGTATTTTGCCACCTGTTTTGTCGGTTTGGCTTGGTATTATCTTATTTGCTTTCCTCGGTGCTCATTTTGTTAATAAACGCAG
>CAYZXR010000044.1:0-8762 GCA_964482475.1 uncultured Planctomycetia bacterium
CATTAATACACTGCCCGTAGGTATTCCATTCGTTTGCCCATAACGCATATCCCTAATTGACTTATCAATGATATTCCCAAGCAATGCTTTGTCTACTGGCTTATTTTTAACCATATCTATACCATGCAATGCCCATGGGATAGAATGGGTATAAGTTGAATCATAGCAAGCTGTAATATCAACATCTATAATCTGGTCATACTCCAAAGACAGTTCTAAGGATTGTTGCTCCATCCTATGCCACCAGTGTAGAATTTGTTCTGCTCTATCAGTTTTTTTCTTGCTTTGCGATATCTTTGGAAGGCTTGAACAGATTATCGTATCTACCGATTGATTCTGCAAATGTTTTTTTATGTCTTCCCAATTTTCTTTAATCGTAATTTTATGGACTAAATCTACATATAATGCAGGGTTAATAAGCTCAAAAGAACGCCAAGCATATTTCCCATCTTTATTCCCAACAATTATGTGATTAACATTATCAAATTCTTTTGGCCTTATAGTTTCATCGTAAAAATCTGTTATTGACTTAGAGTCTAACTCTTTAGAGAGCTCCACAAGCAACGCTTCAAAAGTAAAGTACTCGGGAAGATCGAAATTACAATAACTTTCATTCTTAAGAAAAAAAGCTCTTGCCTCTTTATTGTTTAAACCAAGAATTGTCTTCATTGAAATATCCTATATTTGCACCCTTACTTCTCCGCTCATTAATTTTGGCAACAATGTGTTTCTAAGTTTTTCTAAAATTATAATTTGGTTACAATTCAATATTATTTTGTCATCCAATGGTTTAACTTTTTCTTGGAAGTCTTCAATTAGTCTTTTCGAAGGAATAACAGTAACTAATGACTGGAAATCCGTTTTACTTATTGAACCGAAGACAGTTCCTTCATCGTTGAACACTTTAATTTCTTTCATTAATGATCTTAGCTTATAGTATGTATATGTATAATAGCTAGAATCGTCCCTATATCTAAAGGCTGCAACCCCTCGACCAATACAGCATCTTTCTCTCGCCATATTTTGATCCCCAACAGGCGCCCTCACACTAATGAGAGTATCATATTTCTCTGCAAATCTTTTAGGTTCATTCGTATAAATTCTTCTGACAGGAAACCTAAATGTAAAATCCGCATTTCCTTGAAACATTGGAATCCCGTCGCCGGTTTCGTTGTAACTATCCCCTGGCGGAGATGCCCCCATAACAAAATCAAATTCATTTGGAATAACACCGTCTTCCCAATCATCCTGGGCGTCTTCAATAAACCACTGTCTAAAAAGCGTTTCCGCCAATGATTCGAGAGTTCTATTTTGACGATTAAGCAGATCGATCTTATTATCCAAACTTGTAAGAACTGAAGCTATAGCTTTTTGTTCAGCTATAGGTGGAAGATCTAACTCAATCTGCTTTACAACACTTCCTGAAATTTCAGCAAAAGTTGTACCCGTACCTAGCGACTGCAAATAATCATTGTTCCCTTTTAGCCAATAATATACAAATATGTTATAGGCAACTTTATCCTCAAGGATCAAACTCTTAAAGCCTTGATTTGTACATATCTCATTGCTTGCTATGGCAATATAACCAATAGGAGCTCTCGAAGTTAAAAGTACAGCACCTTCCGGCATCAATTTTGCAGAAGAATTTTTCAATCCTTCGGACGAAATATTTCTCTGGCCTCTTTTAATATATGTCTCTGCATATCCTGTAAGATCCCTTGGGGTAAGCCACGGAATATTACCGTTCCAATAATTATTAACTGACGTTTTAGGCGTTCCGCCTCCCACAACCGCAGCAATATCTTGAATCTTGACTTTTTTCCACTCACCCATCTATTTTCACCTTTTTTAAATTCTCCATTATCACAGAATTCAAGCTAGATTCTTCCTTTATTTGCTCTTCAAGATTTTTTTTTAGCAGTGAAAACCTTTCCTTGAAATCAAAGTCATCTTCTTCCTCCTGCAAACCAACATATCTGCCCGGTGTCAAAACATAATCCAGACCTTCTACTCTTTCAATTGACGCTGAGTTGCAAAAACCTTTTATATCTTCATACCCTCCATTCGGATTCCTCCACTTATGATAAGTCTCAGCTATTTTGTTTATATCATCTATTGAAAATTCGAGTGTCCTACGATTTATTAAATGTCCCATATTTTGCGCATCAATAAACAAAATCTCCTCAGTGCGGTTGCGATAACCGCCATTGGCCTTGTTTCGGTTTAAAAACCATAAGCTTGCAGGAATCTGTGTATTTAGAAATAATTTTCCTGGAAGATTGACAATACAATCCACCAGCCTCGCTTCAACTAAGGATTTACGAATATCTCCTTCTCCAGATGTCTTTGAGGTTAAAGCTCCTTTTGCCAAAACAAAGCCTGCTTGCCCGCTGGGACTGAGATGATAAAGGAAATGTTGGATCCAAGCATAATTCGCATTCCCTGCCGGAGGAGTACCATGTTTCCATCTACCATCTTTTCGTAATAAATCACCGCTCCAATCGCTATCGTTAAACGGCGGATTTGCGATAACATAATCTGCTTTTAAATCCTTATGGCTATCATTTAAAAAAGATCCTTCATTGTTCCATTTAACATGCGAACTATCAAGATTGCGTATAGCAAGATTCATTTTCGCCAAACGCCATGTGGTATGATTACTTTCCTGCCCATAAATTGAAATATCGTTAACTTTGCCTTGATGATCCTTGACAAACTTTTCTGACTGAACAAACATGCCTCCTGATCCACAGCAAGGGTCAAGGACTCTTCCATTGTATGGCTCAAGCATTTCAACAAGTAGCTCAACAACACTTCTTGGAGTATAAAACTGTCCCCCTTTTTTACCTTCCGCAAGTGCAAATTCACCTAAAAAATATTCAAATACATGTCCTAAAACATCAGCACTTCTTGCTTTAGCATCACCCAAAGCTATATTCCCTATAAGATTTATCAAACCACCAAGATTAGTGGGGTCAAGATTGCTCCGTGCATAAACCTTTGGTAAAACATCTCTTAAAGAAGGATTGTTTTTTTCTATAACATCCATTGCCTCATCAACTGTTTTGCCAATATCCGGTTGTGTTGCCCTGTCCTGCAAATACGACCATCTTGCTCTCTCTGGCACAAAGAAAATATTCTCAGCCTTATATTCATCTTTATCCTCAGGATCGGATCCCGCATATTCACCTTCTCCATTAATCAACTTATTATGAAGTTCTTCGAAAGAATCAGAAATGTATTTAAGAAACATCAACCCCAAAACTATATGCTTGTATTCAGCAGCATCAATATTTTTTCTGAGTTTATCTGCTGATTTCCATAGCTGTGTTTCTATAGGTTCCTTATTATTTTCAACAATTTTTTTCTTAGCCATTTTTGTTCCCCTTATTCATCTTTGTTGACCACTTTTCTATCTCATCCTTTCTAAGCCGCCATTGCCCCCCGAACTTAAAACACGGTATCTTTCCTTCTCGACATAGACGACGGACAGTATAAGGATGCAGCTTGATCGATTTCGCTACTTCTTCTACTGTATATGACTCAATGCTTTTTGACATTTTTCACCTCTGAATTTGAATAGTACATAATGTAACAACATGTAACATTATAGGCTATTCTCCTAAGTTTATCAAACGAAAAGATTTATCTCGAGATATAACTTGCTATAGCGCCCCAGCTATGGCTATATGTGTACTGACGAAAGAGATAACTTATTTAAAACAAAGGAGATACACATGGGAAACAGCATTTTACAGCAAATTAGCAGCTTAAGCGTCTTGAACCTGGCTGCCTTGACTGAGAAATATGCCGAATTATTCGACGGGGAGAAGCCCCATTCTGCCAATATTGAGCATATTCGGAGAAAAATTGCCTATCGTTTACAAGAACTTGCAAGCGGTACCCTGCCAGATGAGGCTAAAAATGGGCTGAATGAGTTTATTGCTGCATATGACCCTATTAACAATAAGGCATTACGACAAAATGGAGCGGATCCGGCTTCAAAGGGCCGTGTAAGGGATGCCCGGTTGCCTATCCCCGGAACGGTCATATCTAAGGTATATAAGGGTACTATTATTGACGTTAAGGTGCTGGATAAGGGGTTTGAGTATGCCGGGACACCTTACCGGTCTTTGAGCAGTATTGCGAAAACTGTGACTGGTCAGCATTGGAATGGGTATTTGTTTTTTGGGTTATGAGATTGCTTCACCGCCTTCGGCGATTCGCAATGACAAAGTAAAGGAGAAAAATGGAAACTATCGCGAAAAAACTACATTGTGCGATTTATACGAGAAAGTCGACTACTGAGGGGCTTGAGAAGGATTTTACTACCCTGGATGCTCAGAGGGAGTCGGCAGAGGATTATATTAAAAGCCAGAAGTCTACTGGGTGGACTGTTCTGAAAGATAAGTATAATGACGGCGGTTTTACCGGGGCTAATACCGAACGTCCGGCACTTAAGCGATTATTGGATGATATTAGGGAAGGTAAGATCAACTGCGTCGTTGTATATAAGGTAGATAGGCTCTCCCGCTCCCTTTTAGACTTTACTAAACTCCTTGAGTTCTTTGATCAGAATAATGTGACGTTCGTATCTGTCACCCAGCATTTCAACACGCAGTCGTCTATGGGGCGGTTGACGCTCAACATCCTCCTCTCTTTCGCACAGTTTGAACGTGAGATGATTTCAGAAAGAACAAAGGATAAGATGGGAGCTGCCAGAAAGAAAGGTAAGTGGGTTGGAGGCCAGCCTCTTCTCGGTTATGACCTTGATAGAGAAAACAGAAGAATAATTATAAATGAGCAAGAAGCCAAACTTGTACGAAAAATATTTGATATCTATATTAAGGAGAATTCCATACTTAAAACAACAATCTTTTTAAACGATGAAGGCTTTACCAGTAAAGAATATCACGCTAAGTCCGGCAGAGTCACGGGCGGTAAAGAGTTCTCAAAAAACAATATCCAACAGATACTCAAGAATCCTATATATACGGGCCGAGTGTTTTATGAAAGTAAGATGTATCCGGCTGAACATGAAGCTATCATATCGATAGACCTCTTTGATAAAGTGCAGGAAAGAATCTCATACAACCGGGTTAATAGAAAGATCCGAAAGAACGCTGAGTGTGCCGGATTACTCTCGCAGCTCATTAGATGTGAAGCGTGTAACTCGCCTATGTTTCATTCTTATTCAGTTAAGGACAAGGTTAAGAAATACAGGTACTATATCTGCGTGAACGCACAGAAGAAAGGTTATGCTGTCTGCCCTACCAGAAGCGTGAATGCACAAGAAATGGAAAACACGGTTTATAAGCTTTTACCTAAAGTGGAGATAAAGGATTCACTACTCGCAGAAAGATATCGAAATGTTTTAGAAAAAATTCGGGAGGTATGGGAGTTTTTGATAGCGAATGAGAAGCATCGTATCCTGAAACACCTGTTTAAGGAAATTGATTATAACGGTGAGACCGGGGCACTTGGCATGACTGTGAATGAGAAAGGAATTGAAGAGCTTTACGGAGAATTGATTGGAGGTAAAGATGCGCTCTGAATTTAAAATCGGGATAAAACAACCACGCAAAAGATCGAACGCGGCGATTAGTAAGCACATAAGGAAGGAGCCGGTTATCAGACAATACCTAGTATTAGCTGAACAGGTTAAACAGGTACTGAAAGATACTCCGCAAAGGTCTATGCGTGATATTGCTAAATGGCTTGGATACTCACCTGCCAGGCTGAGTCAGATATTTAAGTTAACTTTTCTTGCGCCATCAATAAAGGAAGAGATATTGCTATCTGACAACAATAAGATCGCTCCTATAACCATGACCTCCATCTGCAATATAGCCAATGAACCTAATTGGGAATCACAAACAGAACTGTGGAGAAATCTTAAGAACTAATTATTTTTTGGCTTTCTATCTATTTCTATTAGTAGCTCAAAGAAACTAACCAGATTCTCTCTCTGTTCTCTTGCTTCTTCAAACGATATTTCTTCTCCATAATGTTCTTTCATGATTCTCTGATACTCCTCAATTGATTCTTTGTTCAGCATTACTCCCCCCTTTTGACACACCAATGTAGAGATAAAGTGAGATAGATCCCCTTCATTATAGTGCCGAATCCATTTAACACCCCCATAACAGGACTGTATCCCGAGATAATATTGCATGCATTCCCTGGGTGTCCGCATTGTACCCATTAAATGCGATGCGTTAAATATGGGGCCTTTTAGAGATAAAGAGATAGCCGAGTTGTCATATGGGATTGCTTCGGGTCCTTCGGCCCCTCTCAAGGACAGTAACGTACGAGTGATAGTGTCGTAAGTCTTTAGGACATAGGGGTATGTGCGATATATGTAGAAACAAAAAGCCTCGCGGCATTTTACTGCTGCGAGGCTTTTATTAGTGGTGAGGCACCTTGGACTCGAACCAGCTTGTGCTATAGGAGAAAAGAATCTCTGTTATCTACCCAACTTAAATCACGTAACATGTGTCAATATAATAAGTTGCTCTGCATTTCTGCGCATATGAGAGATATGTTATATTTTTTTAAAAGCGCTACCAGGAAGGTCTCGAACTAGCCGAAGTATCCATCAATTCCTCCCCAGAGTGCACACATACATTAAAAGTGTTTCTCCTTGCTTAACTTTCGTTTGAATATGTTACACTTGTAACATATTTGTTACACACATGACGCATTGAAAATAGTGTGATTAAGTGGCATAGCTACCCTGTGTTGATTTCTATTTTCTGGATCAAGGTTGTGACTTTCTCATCATTAACATCTTCGGCATAATATATTCCCGCAAGCTCTTTTTCCCTTTCCTGCTTTGCAATTTCCCAATTCTTGAACATAGACTCTTGAGTAATGGGCTTTCTGGTCTCTTTTTGTTTTATAAGGTCTATTATTTCTTTGATATTGAATTGCATCATATCGAAAAGCAGTACCAGATCATAAAAATCTCTATATCTGGCACGGTCACTAGCGGCACGAATTTTCTCGGCACATATTTCCCTTATATCCATCGCATTCACTTTTGTGTCGACTTTCCAGGCATTTTTATACAGAATTGGTCTCGCCGGCAAAACCACGTTCTGCATATAATCTATCTCAACTTTGATCGAATTAGAAAGACCCAGCGGACCGGAGTACTTAAGCCGTTCGATCTTTATCGTGGCTTTCGACATATGTTTCTTTTTGACTTCCAGGAAGTTATATCCCTCAAAAATCTTTTCTATTTCCTCCAGGGTTATAGATTTGTCTAATGACGTAAAGTCCAGGTCCTCTGAAAACCTTGTCTGTGGGAGATATGTATGGTGTATGGCTGTCCCGCCTTTAAATACCAGTTTGTCACGCAAGGACGATTCATAGATGATCTTAGAAACTATAGCTAGAAAGTAATCCTTTTCCGCTTCAGCCAAATTGTACTTAAGTGACCGTTTATTTAAAATACTTAAATCGGATTTATTCAACAATGCCATCTTCAACATAAAGTCTCCATTTCGCGTTAAACTTTTTTGATCTATTTGTTATCTTGCTGTAGCTTTTTTTGCCAAAAACTGTTTTTTGCAAATCTTCAGTTTCGATCTCCAAACGATCCAGAAAAAAACCAATTCTTCTTACAACGGTCAAATTAAACTTTAAAGCATATTTTTTTAATAGTTCAAAATCTATTATATCCCTATGACTTTTTAGCTTCTCCCAAACAAGACTTGCGTAATATTGACTCGAACTGAAGTATAATATGTCCAATAAAGCCTTTTCTTTTTCAGCGATATTAACCAAACCCATATCGGCTCTTTCCTCCGAAAAACCAAAGTATAATTCTTTTTGGATTTTAAAGAATTTAATTTGCATCTCTTGAACTTTATATGTTCGCGCTCGGGTAAACGTAACAGCGCTCCCGCCAGAAAGCATCTGATCAAACATCCCATGATATTGCAGCGCATTTTCAAAAGAAACATATGAATCCTTGTTCAACGCCTGAATCATAGTATTAACCGAAATATCATTTGCAGATAATGATCCGATATCCGTAACAATCACATAAAGTCCTTTTTTAAGCCTCACAAACCAGCCAAGTTTTGCTAGCAATGAGACCCTCCTTCTCAGGGACGTCTCTGTATATTGTTTGCCAAAAACCTCTTGTACCTGGTCATAAGAAACAATACGCCCATGGTTAACTATTAGATCCTCTATGAGCGTAGCGTCTTTCTTCGACAATATGATGTTTTTGGTTACCATGTAGTGTCCCTTTTTAGATATTATCTGGTATTAGTATACACTACAGAGTTGTTTTTTGCAAGTTTTTTTCACAACCCTCTGAACCTCTTCTATGCGCTTTATCACAGTCTCTACTGATACTTTCCCACTTTTGTACGCATTATATGCCTTCTATGTCCCCTAGCAAAACCACTGCCGCTAAACAGAGATAAAGTGAGATAGATCCCTTCCATTGTATCGCTAAATTCATTTAATGCCCTGCTATTCCAGCATAATCTTGAGAGTATATCCTATGAGTTTTCCTGGAAGGCCGGGATCGTCGCATTAAATGGCGGGCGTTAAATATGGGCGCTTTTAGAGATAAAGAGATAAGCGTCATTTACTTTTTGCGATTAGGGCGAGTTTCTTATCTCTGCTCCAGTTCTTGATCTGGATCTCTCGTTTTCTGGCAAAGGATTTGTCGGGGTGTTCTTCTTGATAGATTAGTTCTACTGGTAAGCGCATGCGGGTGTATTTGCTGGCCTTCTTTTTGT
>CAYZXR010000045.1:0-6449 GCA_964482475.1 uncultured Planctomycetia bacterium
ACGCCAACATTGACAGGGGGTATTATATATGTTATAAAAAATACTCTACTAAGAAGGTGTTTTTTTGAAAAATGAACGCCTTTCGTAGGATTATCAAAAAACAAAGGGGAACAACCATGATAGAACGATATTCACGCCCTGAGATAGCCCGCATATGGACGGATGAAAACAAGTTCCGCAAAATGCTGCAGGTAGAGATATTGGCCTGCGAGGCTTTTGCCGAGATGGGGCTTATCCCCCAAGAAGCCGTTAAAGTCATTAAGGATAAAGCGGATATTGATGTTGAACGCATCAAAGAGATTGAGGAAAAAACCCACCACGATGTTGTAGCTTTCATAAAAAATATATCAGAATATGTAGGTGACGAAGCCAAATATCTCCATTATGGTCTCACTTCTAGCGACGTTCTTGATACAGCACTTTCTGTTATGATGACCGAGGCTGTAGATATTCTTATAAAAGATGTCGAAGATGTTATGGAAGTTTTGAAGGAAAAGGCAATAAAACACAAACAAACCATTATGATGGGCAGATCTCACGGGGTGCATGCGGAACCTATCACGTTCGGACTTAAGATGGCGTTATTTTATAAAGAGATGGAGCGCAACCTTCTTAGGCTGAAAGATGCCAGAAAGACGATTGCTTGCGGGAAAATGTCCGGTTCAGTAGGGACTTTTGCTAATGTAGATCCCTTTGTTGAAAAATATGTATGTGAAAAACTCGGGCTAACTCCAGCAGGGGTGTCTTCACAGGTGATACAGCGCGACAGACACGCTTATTATCTCAACATGATAGCGCTTACCGGCGCTACTCTTGAAAAAATCGCTTTAGAAGTAAGAGGTCTTCAAAAAACAGAGATCGGCGAGGTCCAGGAATATTTCGCTAGCGGTCAAACGGGCTCTTCCAGTATGCCGCACAAAAAGAACCCCATAATCTGTGAACGCATTACAGGGCTTGCCAGGCTTTTGAGGGGCAATGCGATGGTAGCCCTTGAGAACGTAGCTTTGTGGCACGAACGGGATATTTCACATTCTTCCGTTGAGAGAGTAATAGTTCCGGATTCAACAATTCTATTGGATTACATGCTCGCAAAAACTAAAGATCTTATAGAAAAATTAGTTGTGAATGAAGACAAAATGCTGGCTAATACCGAAGTAACAGGAGGGGTGATACATTCCCAGAGAATTATGCTGGAGCTCATCAAGAAAGGCGCTACCAGAATGGAATCGTACGATATTGTCCAAGCCGCGGCACTCAAGTCATACGAAACCGGTAAAAGTTTTGAAGAAACACTAATTTCCGGTGGAGGAATTAAAAAATACATGTCTGATGAAGAAGCAAAACAATGTTTCGATATTAAATATCACGCCAGGCACATAGACACGATATTCAAGAACATAGGATTATAAATACGAGAGGGGTACAAGTATGAAAAAGAAAATAAAGACAAAGAAAAAGATCACATATAAAGATGCCGGGGTCGACATTGATAAGGCTGATAGTCTCATCAAGGGAATAGGGAAGCTTGTCAATACCACGCGAATTAAAGGCAGTATGGATTCTCTCGGAGGATTTGGGGGTGCTTTTGATCTCAAAAAAGCCGGTGTAAGAGATCCACTTCTCATCGCGTCTACTGACGGAGTTGGGACAAAGCTCAAAGTCGCGATTGATGTCGGCAAGCACAACACTGTAGGGATAGATTTGGTCGCGATGTGTGTGAATGATTGCTTATGTCTAGGCGGAAGGCCGCTTTTCTTTTTGGACTACTACGCTTCAGGGAAACTTGACCCGAAGGTTTGGGCAGATGTCATAAAAGGGATAGTTAAGGGGTGCAAAGAAGCCGGATGCATGCTTTTGGGTGGAGAGACAGCTGAGATGCCTGGAATGTATACACATGGCAAATATGATTTGGCAGGCTTCACGGTTGGGGTGGTCGATCGCAAACAGGTGATAGATGGTAAGAAAATAAAACCGGGAAATGTTATATTAGGCATTGCTTCGAGCGGGTTACATTCCAATGGATATTCGCTTGTGCGCAAAATTTTTAAAGTTAATGAGCTTAAAAAGAACAGTGGTATATTTTTGAAGCCTACCCGTATTTATGTAAGGGCGGTATTGGATGTACTGCAAAAAATAAAAGTTAAGGGTGTAGCTAATATTACCGGTGGCGGAGTTTACGATAATATTCCGAGAGTTCTGCCCGGAAAGTGTAAAGCCGTGATCAGGAAATCCTCATGGACTATGCCGAAAGTGTTTAAGATGATAGCGGATAAAGTAGATCTTAATGAATCTGAAATGTACAGAACGTTTAATATGGGAATAGGGATGGTTCTTGTTATTGATAAAAATGACGCAAAAAAGACAATAGCTATTTTGAAGAAAAAACATGGGCTAAAAAGTTGGGTAATAGGCGACATTGTTAAAGGTGCCCGCGGTGTAAAGCTTATATAGAAGGAGTAAAAGAGGGATGAATATTCTTGTTATTGGTTCAGGCGGAAGGGAACACACACTTTGTTGGAAGATCAGACAAAGTCCGAAGACCGATGAGCTCTATTGTATGCCGGGCAACGGAGGGACCGAGGGATGCGCGGTTAATTGTGATGTTGACATACTGGACAATAATGCGGTAAAGGATTTCTGCAAAGAAAAGAAGATCGACCTGGTAGTGGTCGGTCCCGAAGTTCCGTTATCGCGCGGGATTACCGATGTTTTAGAGGCAGAAGGAATTAATGTATGCGGTCCTTCGTATGCCGCAAGTCGTTTAGAGTCGAGCAAGATCTTTGCTAAAGAGTTAATGGGGCGATATAATGTTCCGACAGCCGGGTTTAGAATATTCAAATCATCAGAAAAAGCGGAAGCCTATATTCGAGAAATAGGAGCGCCAGTTGTTATTAAAGCTGATGGATTGGCTGCTGGTAAAGGCGTGATCATCGCCCAAACAATACCCGAAGCCATAAAGGCCGCGAAAGAGATACTTGAAGATAAAGTATTTGGTTCAGCCGGGAATAGCATTATTGTAGAAGAATGTCTCGAGGGAGAAGAAGCATCAGTGCTTGTTATGTCAGACGGGAAAAACATCATTCCTCTTGCGTCTAGCCAGGACCATAAACGCGTATATGATGGCGACAAGGGGCCCAATACCGGTGGCATGGGGGCGTATTCTCCGGCACCTGTTGTGGATGAGAAACTTTTTGATGAGATCAGCAAAACGGTCATTCGACCTATTGTCGATGGATTGGCCGAGGAGGGTGCTCCATATAAAGGTGTTTTGTATGCGGGAATAATGATAACAGATTCCGGGATTAAGGTTCTAGAATTTAACGTTCGGTTTGGTGATCCGGAAACGCAAGCGATCTTACCAAGGCTAAAAACAGATTTTGTAGACCTGCTTATGGCCACTGCTCGTGGCGACCTTAGAGGGATGCAATTGGAATGGGATGACCGTGATTGCATAGCTGTTGTGCTTGCGGCGGGAGGATACCCCGGAGAATATAAAAAAGGCCAAAAGATCACAGGGATAGACGATGCGCAAAAAGAGGGATCTATTGTTTTTCACGCCGGCACGAAAGTTCAGGATGGAGAGCTTGTAACTTCCGGCGGTCGGGTGTTAAGTGTTGTAGGCATGGGCAATGGTATTAAAGAGGCAATAAAGAATACCTACGCGGGTGTTGCAAAAATACACTTTGAAGGAATGATATACCGCAAGGATATCGCATACCGCGCGGTTAAACGACTCGTATAACGGAGGGGATGGATATGAAAAATAAAGCGATAGTAGGGATAATAATGGGAAGTGATTCTGACATGCCGGTTATGCTGGAAACTATCAGAACGTTGGATGATTTCGGGATCGCGCATGAAGTGAAGATATTATCAGCACATCGTTCACCGGACAAAACCACGGACTACGCAAAAGCTGCAAAAAAGAATGGTCTAAAAGTTATTATAGCCGGAGCCGGGGGCGCGGCACATCTTGCTGGGGTAGTAGCCGCGAATACTACATTGCCGGTTATAGGGGTTCCAATGGAATCTAGACTCGATGGCATGGATTCTCTTCTTTCAATAGTTCAAATGCCGTCAGGGGTACCTGTCGCTACGGTTTCTATAGGAAAAGCCGGAGCTATAAACGCGGCCATACTTGCTGCGGAGATCATTAGTATAAGTGACAAGGTTATTGATAGAAAGCTTACCAAGCATAAAAAGACGCTTGTGAAGAAAGTCGAAGAAAAAAACAAAAATCTTTAAGATCAAAAAAACTTAAATTTTTAAATGAAGAATATCAAAAATGTTTTATTTGTATGCACCGGAAACAGCTGTCGCAGTATTATGGCGGAAGCTTATTTGAAGACTCGAGCGGAGGAAGAAGATCTTTCGATAGAGGTCAGATCAGCCGGAACAATGACCACCGATGGTATGGCACCCGCTGATAACACGGTAAAAATGCTTAAAGAGGGGAAAATAGATCCTGAAGGATACAAATCAACCAAGCTGGATGGAGACATTATCAACTGGGCTGATATCATCCTAGTAATGGAGTCCATACATAGAGATAAGGTGCTGTTTCTGGATCCTGCGGCTGTAGATAAAGTGTTGTATCTTAGCGAGTTTGATGACAAGGCGGAAAATCTCATGATACCGGATCCTATTGGACGCCCGCTGGCGTTTTATAGAGTGTCTTTCAATATTATTAAACAGGCAATTGAGGGGATGATAGAATGGCTAAGAAAATAGCAATCGGCGCGGATCATGGTGGATATGCTCTAAAAAAAGCTATAAAAGAGGTCCTTGAAAAAAAAGGCTATAAAATTATTGATGTCGGGACGCATTCAGATGAAGCATGTGATTATCCAGGATTTGGCTACGAAGCGGCCAGACAAGTGGCCCTCAAAAAAGCCTGGCGAGGAATAGCAATTTGTAAATCCGGGATAGGTATGTCGATAGTCGCGAATAAATTTCCTGGAGTGCGGGCGGGGCTTTGTCTTTCTGCAGAAGATGCTTCTTCCGCTCGAAAACACAACGATGCTAATATTTTAGTGTTAGCCGCCCAGAAGACGACTATTAAAAAAGCACTCAATATTGTAGAGATATGGGTCAAGACCGAGGCGTTAAAGGGTAGACACTCTAGGCGTATTAGGCAAATCAAACAATTCGAGAAAAAAATATTTAGGAAAATCAGATAAGGGGGAATAAGAGGCGATGAAACATTTGAAAGCGACAGATCCTGAGATATTCAAGGCTGTTCTAAATGAAACGAAAAGGCAAAACGAGGGAATTGAACTTATTGCTAGTGAGAATTTTGCTTCACGTGCCGTTATGGAAGCAGTTGGTTCCGCGATGACTAACAAATATGCTGAAGGATATCCGCATGCGAGATATTATGGCGGGTGTGAGTTCGTTGATGTTGCCGAGGATATAGCTATCAAGAGAGCTAAGGAGCTTTTTGGAGCGGAGCATGTAAATGTTCAGCCGCATTCCGGTTCACAGGCGAACATGGCGGTATATTTTGCCGCGGTTGAAACGGGAGATACTGTCCTGGCAATGGATCTTGCCTGTGGCGGTCATCTTACACATGGTCATAAAATGAATTTTTCCGGAAGACTGTACAATATGGCCTTTTACGGAGTGGATAAAGAAACAGAGCAGCTCGACTACGATGAGATTCTTAAAAAAGCACGGGAAAATAAACCCAAAATGATTATAGCCGGAGCTTCAGCGTATCCGCGCACGATAGATTTTGAGAAATTCAGGGAAATTTGTGATGAGGTAGGCGCGGTTCTAATGGTGGATATGGCTCACATAGCGGGGCTTGTAGCCACTAAGCTTCATCCGGATCCGGTTCCGGTGTCGGAATTTGTTACGACAACGATACATAAAACTTTGCGGGGTCCCCGATCCGGTATGATCTTGTGTAAACAAGAGTTTGCGAAAAAGATAGATTCACGAATATTCCCCGGGATACAGGGAGGACCGCTCATGCACGCGATAGCGGGAAAGGCCGTAGCATTGAAAGAGGCTATGAGACCGGAATTTAGGACATATCAGGAAAATGTTATCAAAAATGCCGCGTGTTTAGCCGAAGAACTTTCAGCGAAGGGATATCGCATAGTGTCTGGAGGAACAGATAATCATCTCATGCTTGTTGATCTTTCCGAGAAAGGGATAACGGGAAAAGAGGCGGAAATAGCTCTTGAAAAAGCCGGCATTACGGTTAATAAAAACCTTATTCCACATGACACCAAAAGTCCTTTCGTCACCAGCGGAGTCCGGGTAGGAACTCCGGCAGCGACCACAAGGGGGATGAAAGAGACCGAAATGAAAAATCTGTCTGAATTTATTGACAGCGCTCTTACGATGCGAGAAGATGATAAGGAGCTTGAAGTTATTCGAAGAAAGGTTCGAGAGTTTCTTGAGGATTTTCCTCTTTATAAAGACTGGATAGATGAGATGGA
>CAYZXR010000045.1:6549-8761 GCA_964482475.1 uncultured Planctomycetia bacterium
TGTGCAGAGCCCTCCATGCTGAGCAGAACGCGTTTCTGCAAGCGGCAAGACATGGCATAAGTCTTGATGGCGCTACGATGTATATGACGACTCAACCATGTAGTATTTGCGCTAAGATGATTATAAACGCGGGTATAAAAAAGATTATTTATGAAGGAGATTATCCTGATAAGTTCGCCATAGAATTATTAAAAGAAGCCGGGGTAGGACTGGAGAAATTCAAAAAATGAAATGTCCATTTTGTGGGGAAACAGAAGACAAAGTTATAGACTCTCGAATGAGCGCTGAAGGGCAAAACATTCGAAGACGCCGGGAATGTATCAAGTGCGGAAAGCGCTTTACGACATATGAATATATTGAAGAAACGCCGCTCATGGTTATTAAACGTGATGGGAATCGTCAGAGATTTGATCGCGAGAGAATTAGGATTGGCATAATAAAAGCTTGCGAAAAACGTCCAGTGAGCATGGAACAGATCGACACCGTTGTAGACGCGGTTGAAAGAAAAGTACAACGCGAAACTGTCCAGGAGGTCAAATCTACAAAGATTGGCAATCTTGTAATGGAAAAACTTTATGATCTTGATGAAGTTGCGTATGTTCGATTCGCTTCGGTATATCGAAGGTTCAAGGATGTTTCACATTTCATGAAGGAACTCGAAAAGTTTTTAGGATAAAAGATCCCGCCGGTTATATTAACCACACAACAGCGTTCTAGACAGCATCTAGCTGTTTTTTTAGTGTCGCTTTCGGAGCTTTCTCTTCAAGCCATTGCTGTAAAACTTTTCTGCGTTGATTTTTAATGACCTGTGTTCGAATTGTTTCCTGCTGTTCTTCAAATTTTTCGTTACTTACAGGGCTTATAATATCAATTCGAGTGATAACCATTCCTTTTGGAGTAGCTATCGGAGGCAGGGTGTCACCAGCAGAAGCACCGACAGTGCTTTCAATAATACTTCTTGCCGGTCCCAAGTTGTCGATATAGCCGTTTGAAGAAACGTTCTCCGCGGTTTGAACTTTCTGATTAAGCTCTTCGGCGGCTTTCTGTAAAGAAAGAGTTTGGTCGGAGATATCTTGATAAATGACCGCCGCCTTTTCTTTGGCAAGCTGCATTTTTTGCTTGTCGGTCAATTTTTCTATGACGATGTCCTTAACCACTTTAAAGCTCGGAAGTTCCGCGGCAACAGTTTCCAGTTTGCGTAATATGTATATGGTACCCTCGCTTTCTCCGACAATGAGAGGTGGGCTTACTTCTCCGTTATCCATGCTGAACGCTACATCGTGAACTTTCTTTGAAGACTTTGTGCCAGGAATCAGTTTGTCCATAGAGATAGGACCTGTTCTGCGATATCGCATCCCATGCTTACTAGCGGTTTCCTCGAATGTTGTAGGATATTTTTCTACACGCATATGCAGTTCATTTGCTTTGTTTGTAGCTGCTTTTTTTGTGTCGAGGTCCGTATATGGGAATTCTATATATTCAATATCTATTTGTGTGGGTGTTTGGAACTCCCTAAGATGTGTTTCGAAGTATTTTTTTGCCTCTTCCTCAGAGACTGGTGCAGTTGCCGTGAAGGCTTCCTTATCAATGAGGAGGTAGGATATAGAATAATTATCGTTCAGCACATGATAATACTTGTTGAGTTCCGTATTCGAGATGTTGATTTCCTGATAAAGAAGGTTCTGTAACACGCTGACCTCAAGATTTTCACGTACAAGCTCCTCAAAAACTCGAGGCTCCATACTGAATGTGTTTTTAACGATATAGTAATAAGTCCACTGATCGAATGTGCCATCTTTCTGGAAGAGTGGATGCTGACTCAGATAAGAGAGTACGTCGTTGTTAGTCACTTTATATCCGTCTGCTTGTGAGGCATAAAGGAATATCAGTCTGTCCCACGCCATCCGATTGATAAGAGGGCGGTTGCGAAGGATATCTCGAAACATGTCGTAATTAGAATAAGTCAGAAGAAGTTGTATTTTTACTCCTTGGAGACTGGTCTCGAATTCGGTTGATCTAATTTTCTGTTTACCAATGGTACCAATCAGTCCCGGGCCCTTGGAAACACTGCCGGCACCCCAGAGGACGAATGCGGGTATTATTAATATCAGTAGGGCAAAAAGGGTTCTTCTGGCAAATTTTTTACTGCGAAAAATGTGTAACATTGAATAAACTCCTTATTTAGGTTAAGACGTGTTTCTTGTATTATATG
>CAYZXR010000046.1:0-8674 GCA_964482475.1 uncultured Planctomycetia bacterium
CGCACAGTTTCTGGTGTCGCGGATATGGTGACTTTTCCGTTTCCAAAATATGACCAGCCGGGTATTCCAACTACCTTAGATTTGCCGGCGGGCCAAGATGCCAAATAGTTCTACGTAATTGACAGTAAAAAACGAGTGGTTATCAGATAATCACTCGTTTTTTATTGCTCAATTTGCTGTCCTGCTAGGGGAGTAACGATATATTGACGCATTAGCGCCATATATGCTATACTCACTCGGAAAAAGGAAAGGGAGCTATGAGATTAAAATTACCAGAAAGGCGAAGATTTATACGTATAGAAGCGCCTATGCGTATAAAAATTGAGGGTGACGGTTGGGTGGAAGAAGCTACAACTAAGAATATCTCTCCGATTAGCATGAGATTTGAGACCGTTCGTAAGTTCAATAAGT
Source organism: uncultured Planctomycetia bacterium (assembly GCA_964482475.1). Classification (GTDB taxonomy): domain Bacteria; phylum Omnitrophota; class Gorgyraeia; order Tantalellales; family Tantalellaceae; genus JAHJBY01. The sequence continues at coordinate 412 of CAYZXR010000046.1, forward strand.
CTGAAATTCTTGATATGGTCATGAATCTGCCTCTATCTGGAGATAAGCCCATCCGCGTTAAGGGGCAAGTTGTCTGGCAGGAAAAGACATCGCTTGAGGACAAGTCTCCTTATGATGTTGGTTTGGAGATAACGCATATAGAGGATGAAAGCAAGAATGTTTTGTTGAAGTATTTGTGTGATTTGTTGTACGATTCGTCGTATCATTCTGATTAACTGTTTTTCGGAGGTGTAAATTGAGAAATTATTGGATACTTAGTCTTATGATTGGGTGCGGGGTGTTAGCCGGTTGTGCGGATATGGATATCCCCACTCCAAAAACTTTACTTAAGGAACCGATCGGGCCCAATGCCGCGAAAATAGGCATGTCAAAAGATCGTGTCCAGTCTTTATATGGTGATCCGGTGTTTAAAAGCATGGTTTCTTCAACTGAATGGGACTCTCCACGAGAAGAATGGTTTTATAAGGCACAAATAAGCGGACTCCCCGTTAACTCGGATTATCTCTCAAAGGATCTCTATTTATATTTTGATGATGATTCACTGACAAATATAAGTTACCAACCACTTGGTAAAGCGGAAAATAAATAACGAATGGAGTTGAAAGAATTATGTTGCGAACACTATGTAAATCAAAAATAACGAATGCTTTTATTACGGATAGAATTCAACATTATTCAGGAAGTATTGGAATTGATAAAATGATACTTGAAGCCGCGGATCTTCTTCCTGGAGAACAGGTTCACGTATTGAATATGAATAACGGGGAACGTTTTACAACGTATGTGATTGAAGAGAAGGAAAAATCAGGGAAAGTGGTTCTTTATGGTCCTGCTGTTAGGAAGGGTGAAGCGGGCGATGAGCTAGTCATTTTGTCATATTGTCTCCTAGAAACAAAAGAGTGTCACAATCAGAAGCAGCGCCTTGTCTCTCTTGTAAAAAACAACCAATGCAAAAACAAATAGTGAATCCTTTCGAGCTTAAAACATATCCCGATACTTGTCTGCGAATCAAAACGCTGGATGTAGAAGATTTTACAGATGAAACCCGACGCATGGTGAATGCTATGGCGGAGCTGATGTACAAAAGTCAAGGGTGTGGGTTGGCGGCAACGCAGGTAGGACTGGATCTAAGTATAGTAATTATTGATATAGGAGAAGGTCTCAGGGCTTTTATTAATCCTAGGGTACTTAAGCGATCCCAAGAAAAAGACACAATGGAAGAGGGATGTTTAAGCCTCCCCGGTATCGGTGTAAATGTGACGCGTTCTGCTGAAATAGAAATAAGCGCAAAGGATCAGAACGGTAATATTGTTGACGGAAAATTTGGGGGGATGGAAGCAAAAGCCATTCAACATGAAATAGATCATTTGCGCGGTAAATTAATAATCGACTACATGAATCCGTTTGCGCGTTTTATCTCAGCTTTTAAATTTAAAAGACAGATGCGTAAAAAACAATCTGGAGATACGATATTATGACTGAGCAGATGATCAAGGACGAGCTGAAATGTGCTATGAAAGAAGGAAACAAAGTTAAGGTCTCGGTGTTGAGAATGCTCATAAGCGAATTGAACAACAAAAAGATTGCCGATGGTGTCAAGGAACTTAAGGATGTCGAAGTAATTGGAGTTATGCAAAAACACGCAAAGCAACATAAAGAGTCTATTGAAAAGTTCATGCTTGGAGGAAGGGACGATCTTGTGGCTCAGGAAACAAAAGAACTCGAGGCTATTGAAGGATATTTACCTGAACCAATATCCGTGGAGGAGCTCACGAGGATAGTCGCGGATACCATAACGACTATGGGTGCTTCATCCATGAAAGATATGGGTGCGGTAATGAAGGGTGTGCAAACGGCGGTTGACGGTCGTGCTGATGGAAAGATGATTAGTCAGATGGTTAAAGACAGCCTTACATGATTTTTAAATAGGAAGCAGGAGGGAAGTATGGCTAAATTTTGCAGAACCATGGTGTTGATTTTTGTGCTTGGTTTGTCAGTAGGCGTTGCTATGTCGTTTGCTTTTGCGGAAAAGTCCGAGTGCGATAGTGGTTTCAAAAAAGGCGCTAAGGCTGTTGGAAACGGTACAGGAACGGTGTGCGCGACGGTTGTTAACTATCCCGCTGATCTTCTTAATGATTCTGTGAATGTTGTTGGGACGGTGACAAGGAACACTGCTGATATGGTGGTAGACACTGGAAAGGCGGTGGGTGGAACTGTTACTGGTGATTTTAAAAAGGCACCGCAAATAGTTACAGCTCCAGTAAAAGGGACTGCTAATACTGTTGGTTATGCCGCTAAAGATACGGCAGAAGCTCCGATCAAGGCAGGGAAAACAGTAGGGGAGCAGAACAAGCAGAGGTTGGGTAGAAAAGCGAAATAACATGGATACACTTAGATAGCGTGATTATTCCTATCATAATTATATGTCTCGTTTTTTCCGCTTTTTTTTCCGGGTCTGAGACGGCTTTTTTGTCGCTTGGCAAGGTGCGCTTCAAACGCATTGAGAATTCGTCTCATCCTTCTTCGAAGAAGGTCATTTCTCTTTTATCCAATCCGCATAAATTGCTTATAACAATCCTTATAGGGAATACTCTTGTAAATATAGCCGCAAGTTCCATGATGACTACATGCTTTTATAACTATTTTGGTGAAAAGGGTGTAGCCATCTCCATTTTGGCAATGACAGTTCTTATTTTAATCTTCGGTGAGGTCACTCCTAAAATGTTAGCGTTTTCTCGCGCGGAATCATTTTCCTTTTTTGCCGCGTCTCCGCTGCGCCTGTTTGAGCGCCTATTTTTTCCGTTTCGCTATGTTCTAGATCACATTTCAACCGGATTGATTAAAGCAATGGGGATTGAAATTAGATCAGAGGAACCACGGATTACGGAGCAAGAGATCAGATACTTACTTTCTGTTGGAGAGAAAAAGGGAGTAGTTAAGGAGAAGGAAAAGGACATGATCTATAATGTGCTTAAATTGAACGACCTAAATGCTGCTGATATTATGACACCGAGAATAGATGTAATGGCGCTAGATATGACGGAACCTATGAGTGAATTAACGATAAGATTGAAAGAAACGCAAAAATCACGATTGCCGGTATATATCCACGACATAGACAATATTGTCGGTATCGTTCACGCGAAGGATTTTCTGATTGATACCACCAGACCCATAAAAGAAATGGTGAGGAAACCATATTTTGTTCCGGAAAGCATGAAAGTGGACGATCTTCTTGGTAATCTGCAGAAGAGAAAGATTCATATGGCAGTGGTTACAGATGAGTATGGTGTTACCTCCGGAGTTGTTACGATTGAAGATATCCTTGAAGAAATAGTTGGTGAGATTAGCGACGAACTCGATTACGAGCCCGCCAGAATACGAATGGTAGATAAGAAAACATTTGAGGTAGATGGACAAGTTCATATTAATGATATAAATGATGAAATCGGTATAGGTATAGAAACCGACGAGGTAGATACTATCGGAGGTTTTGTTGTTTTAAAACTGGGTCGTATTCCCACGTCCGGGGATAGCGTTAGTATTAATGGGTACTTGCTTACTGTTGGTGACGTTTCTAAAAATAGAATTAACGGTTTGAGGATAGAGAAGATGGAAGAGGAGGGGGCGCAGGAGGGATGATCACAATATATGCCATTATAGTTTTATTCGCTATCGCAGCCCAGGCTTTTTTTACAGCAGGGGAAATGGCATTTACCGCTGTGAATCGGATCAAACTTAAAGGACTTGTCGAATCGGGAAATAAGAGAGCGATAAAATTGGATGCTTTTTTGTCAGGGGAAGGTACTTTTCTGGGAATGACACTAGTTGGTACGAACCTTTCTGTGATAATAGCTTCCGCGTTAGCCGCGCGTGTTTTTGCTGAGTATTTTCCCGCGAAGTATTCTCCCATAATAGTAACAGTCGTTATGGTTCCAGTAACGCTCGTGGCAGCAGAAATCATTCCAAAAATAATCGCTAGACAGTTCGCTACTCCATTGGCAATGAATCTCATGACGCCCCTCTTAGGATTTAATAAGTTGTTTAGTCCTTTTATCGCAATCGTCAATTGGATAGCCGGTGTGTTGTTGTACCCGTTTAGAGGGAAGGCTCAACCATGGGATATGGATTTTACTAAGAGAGATTTGAAGAATCTTTTACGTTTTGGGCATGAAACCGGAGAAGTGGAGAAAGACGAGCTCGAACTGATACACAAAGTCCTTGATCTTGGAGCTAAACCTGTTTCAGGTAGTATGATTCCGCTGTATAGGATATATTCAGTGAATGTTAGTGATACTGTTGAAGATCTAAAAAAAATAGTTTCGCTTACCGGATTCTCGCGAATTCCCGTATATGAAAGTGAAAAAAACAACATAATAGGGATAGTAAACATATATGACGTTCTTTTTGATATGAAAAAGAACGTCGACATGATGGGGATTAGTGAGTTCATTAGGGATCCGGTACATGTGAAAGATAGAGATGGTCTGGATATAGCGCTTGCCCGGCTCAGACATCAGAGGCAGCCAATGGGGATAGTTATTAATGAAGATAGTGAAGTTGTAGGAATTATAACTATAGAGGATATTTTGGAAGAACTTGTTGGCAATATTGAAGATAAGGGGTAGGGACGTGCCCCTAAGTATTTTTTATGTGATTTGATTTTCTCCATATGTAGGGTATTATATGTATGGATAGGACGTAAAAACAAGGTGGAGGAAAGAATGAAGAAAATGTTTGTTGTGGTTGCATTGCTTAGTCTGACAGCTTTTTTGGTCACCGGATGCGGTGAAACCATACATGGTATGGTGAGAGATACCAAGAGGATTGGCGGTGGTGTTAAGTCTATTTTTGTGAGTGATGAGTGAGGGTGCTTGGAGAAAAGTGATTAGTCCACCAAAAAGTTGCAATACATAATGTGTTGGGTATACTTGAAGTAGAGAGATAGTTAAGTGATTTATAATTAACTTTAAAGTGGAGGTGTAGGATGAGACTTTTCACACTAACGATCATAGCACTCTTTTTATGCGGATTTGCTGTGACGGCCGATGCTGCTGTTACACAGAGGACAGCGACTGTTATTGAGATGGACGGTACGGCCGAAGTGAAAGTTCCCGATGCGGGGCAGTGGAAAGCTGCCGATCTTGGAATGACGCTTTCTGAGGGTGACACGGTACGAACTGAATCAGATTCTCTGCTTGTGCTTAGACTCGAAGGAGTTGAGACAGCAGACGTTGAGATTAAAGAACGGTCCGTAATGAAGCTGGCAGAATTTTTTGAAGATAAGGATGAGGCCTCCCAGAAGACACTTCTTGATCTGGCGATTGGTGAAATTCTTATCACTTCGAAAAAGCTCCAGTCCGAAAAATCCAAGTTTGAGGTAAAAACACCTACTTCAATAGTCGGTGTTCGGGGTACCACTTTTTCAGTTTCCGTAGAAGCGGAATAAGGCATCCTTGTTTGGTTTAATAGGGGCGTTTTTTTCGCACGAACTCGTATGAGTAGCGTGTGAGAGAACGTCTTTTTTTGTCTATCGATTTCCTACCGTCCCATTGAGAGCGGAATTGTTCGTTATGTGTTAGTAGGGGCATTTCAATTCGGGGGTATTATGAACAGGGTGTAATCGTGTGTTTGCTTTTTATGAGGGACTGCGATATACTTTGAAAGGGATTTGTATTAATAATATTATAAGGGGAGGGAGACATGGTTAAGAAGTTTTTTTTTATGTCATTTGTAGCCATGCTTATTGTTTTTTTCATCTCATTCTCGGCTGAAGCCATGATTCGAAAGGCCAATGTAGAAGAAATGAACGGAACGGTTGAGGTAAGCATACTAGGTGGAACATGGGTACCTGCCAGTATTGGCATGTCGCTTGCAGAAGGAGACATTATAAGGACTGATGAAGAATCAACGGCGGTTCTTTTACTGGAAGGTGTTTCGGGAACTGCTAGTGTAGAACTTTATGAAGGAAGTGAACTAAGCTTGACAGAGCTATTCGAGGATAAGGGTGAGGGAACGCAATTGACGTTTCTTGATTTGGCTGTCGGACAGCTATTGATAACCTCGAAGAAATTACGTTCTGAAAAATCAAAATTTCGGGTTAAAACTCCCACTTCAATAATAGGGGTGAGAGGAACAACGTTTTCTATTTCGGTAGAAGCGGATGGAGTATAATAAAAATTGAAACAAAAAAAGACGCTTCTTCTTAAGATTGCCATATCACTGATTGCCTCTTCTGTGGTTCTCTTAGCGTCTCATTCCTCGCTTTTAAATCGTCTGGAGCTTTTCGCGTCGGATGTTTTTTTTCGCTTCAGAGGCGCCATAGAGGTTACTCAGCCCATCGTTATTATAGAAATTACCGATCAGGATATCGAAAAGATCGGACGATGGCCTTGGAAGCGTTCTTGGCATGCCGCTATGGCAAAGATACTTGCCGACATGGGCGCGAAGTCTGTATATTTTGATGTCATTTTTTCCGAAGCCTCAGATGAAAAGAATGATGCCCTATTTGAAGAGGCAATCAGAAGTACGAAAATAGTGTACTTGCCCTATGTTTTTCCCAGACGTCCTTATAATATGAATGATACACTTTTGCCTATTGAACGATTCGCGTCCAACGCAAAGGATATGGGGGCGATGAATATTTATCCCGATAACGATGGGGTTATTCGGAATATTCAGCTTATTTTTACCGGGGACGACGGAACCTATCCGCATGTGGCGTTAAAAATAGCTATAGATTACATGGGTATGGAAATGGGGGAAATAAAAGATAATGGAGTAACCCTAACTCGCGGGGAGGAAGAAATATTGACCATTCCTCTTCAGGAAAATCATACACTTCTTATCAACTGGACAGGGAAATGGACACAGTCTTTTGAGCACTATAGTTTTATTGATGTCCTTGCGAGTTATCAGGATCAACTTGATGGTAAACCGTCCGAAATTTCCCGTCACAACTTTGAGAACGCGATATGTCTTGTAGGGATTACTGGTTTCGGTCTATTTGATATCAAGCCTATTCCATTGGAGCCAGAATATCCTGGTATAGGTATAGTCGCTAACGCGATCTCTACTATGCTGGATCATGATTTTATACGTATTTTGCCCTTATGGTTCAATATTCTTTTGTTGTATTTATTGGCATTGCTGCCCTCATTTTTGGTTTGGGGGGGGAATCCTTTCAGGGAGACGTTGATTGTTATAGCTATCGGACTAATTTATTCCGTGGTTGCATTTTTACTGTTTCTTGGAGGGGTAAAGGTGGATCTTTTTTTCCCTATTATTGGTCTTTTTGTCAGCTATATCTCGGTTGAGACCTATAATTTTGTACGCACGACAGTAGAGAATCAGGATCTCTTTAGTATGTCGATCACGGATGGATTGACCGGTCTTTGCAATATACGCTATTTTAAGACATTGCTTGAGACTGAAGTACAGATGGCGCGTTCCGGGATGTCATCGGGTTTTGTGGTGGTACTGTCGGATATCGATCATTTTAAAAACTTTAACGATACATATGGACATCAGGTGGGAGACCTTGTTTTAAAGGAAGTGGCGAACTCTATGAAGGGGTCAGTTCGTGCTACTGATATTGTAGCAAGGTATGGTGGGGAGGAAATAATCATACTTTTAAAGAACGCGTCACTTGAGAGAGGACTTGAAGTAACAGAAAAGATCAGATCAACTCTTGAAGAAAGTAAATTTTCTGATGAGAAGAATGCTTATTCGGTTACAGTGAGCTTTGGTGTGGCATCGTATCTTCCTGAAGATACCGTTGATTCTATTATAAAAAGATCTGATGAAGGATTGTATAAGGCGAAGGAATCAGGACGAAACTGTACTTGTACAGTTCAAGAATGATTTCATGAAGAGTAGGGGCGCGGTTCCCGCGCCCTGCGCAACTGATTATAAAAAAGAAGGGCACGTTAAAACGTGCCCTTCTTTTTTAGGATGATGGTTTAGGAATTATCTGCTAGCTTTACGTGCTGCTTCCTTTTGGGCTCTTTCACGAGCCTTCCTGATTTTTTCTTCTTTTTGTTGAAGATCCTTGGCGGCGTTTGCTTGCTGAATGCGGGCTTTTTTTATGGCTGCCTGTCTTGACTTTTCGGCTTTTTTGGCGGCTAGTTTGGTTTTGTAAGCTGCTTTTGCATTTTCTTCAGCTGTTTTTTTAGTGGCTATTTTTTCCTGACGTGCAAATTCCTTTTGTGCCTTAGCTGATTTTTCTGCTTTAAGCTTAGCTTGACGCGCGGCTTCTTTTTGA
>CAYZXR010000047.1:0-3723 GCA_964482475.1 uncultured Planctomycetia bacterium
AAAAGGCCTTTTCCCAGTAAAACTTCGCTCTTTCCAAATCGGACTCTTTATAGAACTGCTGACCCAGCATGAACAGTGTATCAAACCTGATTCTCAAAACGTACGAAACATTTAAACAGATAAAAACTGTACGACCATCATTTTTATTGTAAGCACGAACGGCCGCGTTAAATAAATAAATGGCAACATTCTTTCTGATCTTTTTAGATACCATGGCAGACTCTTCAGCCTTGTTGAGATACTCCATAGCTAAATTGTATTTTTTTGTTTCGGCGAGTTGAGCACCTTTTTTACAATAGAGGACGGCCAGATTATTCGCTACGACCTGGTCGGATTCTCCCATTTCATGTGCCATCTCCAAATAATCTATAGCCTGATCACGTTCCCCTTTCTCCTCAAGAACATCAGCATATTTAGCATACCCATAAAGAAGATTCTTCTTTATATCTTCATTTCCAGGCAACTCTTCATAAGCCTTGTGTAACAGGTATATCGCTTTTTTGTGTTTTCCCGCATCGATGTTCTTAAGTGCCTTGCGCACGTATTCATATGGTCCAATATTTTTGTTTTTAAGCGAAACAAAACCAAAAATACCACCTATAGCAACACCGGCGACTATCAAAACTATCAGATTTATTTGTTTCTTATTCATCCACTCTCGGCAATATGTTCGTATCGACCCAATAAAGCCCCAGGTCTGTTATTTTGGCTATAAATTTTTCAAAAGATACCGGCTTTGCAATATAACTGTTAGCGCCTTCGGTGTAAGCATCCGCTACATCCTTATCGTTTTCGGATGTTGTTAATATAATAACCGGTATTTTTTTCAACACGGGGTCGTGTTTAATTGTTCGGAGAACCTCAATCCCATCGACTTTTGGTAGCTTGATGTCTAATAGCACCAATTCCGGAATGGGAAATTTGACCCTGTCCGCATAGTCACCTTCCCCCCTAAGATAGCATAGCGCTTGTTCACCATCCGTAACGATATTTATTTTTTTAACACAACCACCCTTTTCCAAAGCTTTCATCGTGATCTCTGCGTGATCCGGATTATCTTCCACCAACAATACTTTTATCGGATTATTTTTTGTCACTTCGCACCTCTCTCTGATGGCAAATCTACCCAAAACTCCGCGCCTTGGCCCTCTTCGGAAACCACTCTTATACTGCCATTGTTCTCTTCTACTATTTTCTTCACCAGTGTCAATCCAATGCCGGTACCTTCTGTCTCAATATTTTCGGGGTTAAGCCTATGAAAAATCTCGAAGATCTTTTCATGATATTTTGGATCGATACCGATACCATTATCTTTAACACAAAACTGCGTGCGTCCATTTGTTGGTGCGTGACAAATAAATTCTATCTTTTTTTCTCTGCCATCATCGGAAGTGTCGATAAATTTAATGGCATTATCCACAAGATTGCTTAACACCTGACGGATCTGTGCTTCTTCAGCGTATATTATGCAATCACATACTTCTTCCAGTTTTATCTCGATATCCTGACCTTGACAACTCTGTGAGAAATTCTCCGCCGTTTCCACAAAAATATCTTTTACTTTGATCTCTTTTTTTCCACCACCCGTACGGCCGATGCGAGAATATTCTAGAAGATCCCGTATAAGATGGTCCATATGTCTTACATTGGCCTTCAAGCGTTCAATAATATGATTACTTTTCTCGTCAAACCTTCCTTTATTCTCCATCACAAGATATTCAATGAATCCATTAAACGTAACCAACGGACTTTTAAGATCATGTGATACCGTATAAACAAATGATTCCAATTCCTTGTTCTTTTCAATTATTTCATCCTGCATTATTCTTTGCTCGGTTACATCTTCTCCTGAGCTTATCGTACCAATAATATGTCCATCCCGGTTTCTTATAGCAACATTATGCCAGGATATAGTTTTTTCATGCCCTTTTTTAGTCAGGATTGGCCCTTCCGTTATCTCCGCCCTGGCACTACCTGACATCATTTCGGCGAAAATATGTTCCACATTGTTCTCTGTATTTTTGGGAATAAAATTATCAAACCAGTTTTTCCCTATTATGTCTTGTTCTAAATACCCTAAAACCTCACACCCTTTTTTATTCACAAGTGAAACCTTCTTATCAGCGTCTATAACTATTATTATCACACCCGCTACGTCTAGATATAGTTGAGCATTATCTCTTTCTCTTTTCAGCATAGCTTCTGTTTTTTTCTGCTCAGTAATATCCGTCCATACACTCTGAACGTATTTTTTCTTATCCATTTCAACAAGAGTCGAGTTTACCAAAATATCTAAGATATCCCCAGACTTGGTTTTATGCTTAGTTTCAAATACATCCTGTCCCTCTTCAAGCACTTTGATTAGATGTTTCTTAGCCTCCTCGGCCGTTTCCGTCACTTCTATTTCCGCAAGAGAGATTTTGTTGAATTCATCCCGTGTATATCCCAAAGATTTATGTGCCACTTTATTGAATTCGAAAAACCCACCAGTTTCAATCTCTATAATCGCGATAGAGTTTGATGCCTGATCGAAAACCTCATGATACCGCGACTCAGATTGTTCCATCCCAGATCGATTCTCTTTTGCCCTCCAAACAAGTATCTGCATATAAACCATCAGAAATATAAAAACTAATGCTGCCATCATCCTCATCCCCAATTCATGTATATAAGGATGAAATAAAGTTTCGAAAAATGTTCTGTTAGGATAAACACCGATTGCATAGAGTATCACCTCAGTTACCAAAAATAATAGCCCCAATAAAATGCCGGCCAAGATCACTATATTATCGGATATATACTTTTTTAGATTAAAAATTATTCTGGATTTTCGTGTTTTCATATTTATCATTTTACCATCTCCGATTATTCCGTTATTCCCAATAGTATTGCTATTTCTACCTACAGAATAATATAGCCTTGCGGAGACCTTAAGTCAACCTTTGCTACAAAACTAAGGTTGCACCGTTAACAAATATCGTAAATATCAAACCCAAACAAGCCTCTCCCTCTATTAAGGTCGTTTCTCAATTGACAATCTATACGGTTTTCCCTATAATTAGGAGTCGTTTAGCAATATATTCTCCGGTAGCTCAATGGTAGAGCGGTTGGCTGTTGACAATGGATGAATGGAAACGATGGAGTAGATTTGGCACAGAAAAAAGATACTCGTAAATACGCTGATCGTCGTGAATACTTAATTCAAGCTGTTCGCAAACGACGACAAGTGGTACGCATGAAGGCCTTAGAATATAAAAAAGGGAAATGCGAAAAATGCGGGTATAACAAATGCACTGAAGCGCTAGAGTTTCATCATCTAGAAAATCAGCAAAAAGAGTTTGGTATTTCAAGTAAGGGATACACAAGGTCTTGGATTAAGGTTAAAGCTGAACTAGATAAATGCATCTTGGTTTGTGCTAATTGCCATCGTGAAATTCATGCTAAAATAGCAGCGCTTGATGGAAACATCAAGATGAAAACTGGGTGAATTCAGGGAAACCTAAGTCCGGTACAGTGGATAAGGCAATCCTGAGCCAAGTCTTGGCGATAAGTGCTGAGAAAGGTGCAGAGACTATTCCGCAAGGAAGTACTTCGCAAGTAGCGAGGGAAGCGCCCAGTCCCGTAACCTAGATAGACGTTAGAACGGGAATGAGATAGTCCAGGCCTTAAGGAAACTTAGGGATTAACTGTAACCAATAGGTTGTAGGTTCGAGTCCTACCCGG
>CAYZXR010000047.1:3823-8470 GCA_964482475.1 uncultured Planctomycetia bacterium
TAAAAAAGGATGTCTCATTATGTATGGAAAAGATGCTTGCCCTGAAGAAACTATCAGAAAAATTACGCGAATACTAAAACGAGCGAATATGTCTGTTGAAGAGGTGTCCTGGAAACACCCCGTGCCACACGTGTGGTCTGTACATGTAAGGGAAATCCACTGTCATTCGTTATGTGTGAACGGCAAGGGAACGACAAAAGCGTGGGCCTTGGCAAGTGCTTTGGGTGAATTCATAGAACGATTAATAACAGGATATTCTTTTTCTGATTTTGCGTTAATAGGCCTACCTGCACAAAAAAAGTTTCTTTTTTCACCGGAAGAAAGATGGTTTGTATCAGTAAAGGCACGCTTGCCTAAAGGAATTTTAACGACAGAACTGCGTGCATTGTATAACCCTACCGGTGAATTGAAAGCACAAGACCTTGTGGACCGCATGTCGGCGGGATGTGGCAAAAATGCGATTTACTCCCTCCCTTTTCAACGCGTAAAAGATAAAAAAACCGTTTATTTCCCCATTAATGTTTTGGATAATCTTTATGCAAGCAATGGTATGGCTGCCGGAAACACAAAAGAAGAAGCATGCGTGCAAGCCCTTTCCGAAATATTAGAGAGATACGTTAAAACGACTATTATTCGAAAAGGCATCGCATTACCGGATATTCCAAAAAAAAAATATACCTCTCTTCCACATATTGCAAAAGCACTCGATGCTCTTAAAAACGCGGGGTTTCGCGTACTTGTTAAAGATGCGTCTCTTAGCGGACGCTACCCGGTGGTTAACGTTACGATCGTTGAGAAAAAAACAAAGAAATGTTTTCTTGCTTTTGGAGCGCATCCCTCTTTCGCCATTGCACTTACACGTACAGTGACGGAACTTTTGCAAGGACAAAAGCTGGCAGCATTTCGTGGATTAAAAAAACCGAATAAGAGCAAAAAAGAAGTACAGGATCAGTCTAATCTCGTATCTCATTTTATTGATTCAAGCGGTCTTGTGTTGGAGGATTTTTTTAAAAAGAAACCTGCGTACCGCCTTAATCCCGTTGATTGCGTGGGAACACGCAAGGAGGAAGAGCAATTTCTTCTCTCAGCTTTCAAAAAAGCTAAAAAAGACGTATATGTTAATGCCATTTCAATTGATGGATTTTACATCTGTCGCATCGTTGTACCGGGATGGTCTGAAGTATATCATGTAGACGATCTTCTGTATGCGAATAACAACAGGGCACGACGCCTAGTGAACCATGTGTTGAATTTGCCCACAAGTTCAAAGGCAAAACTAAAGGAAGCACTATCTTTTATTGACGACGGCACTGTTGGCGAACACGAGATAGTCACGGATGTTTTAGGTATAGCGATTGATGATGAAAGTCCGTGGAATAGATTATGTTTTGGAGAGCTAAAGCTACTGATTTTGCTAGCTTTGGGAAAAAAGCGCATAGCGCGTATGCAACTAGCATGGTGTTTTGATGTTGGATGCGTGCGAGAAAAAATGAATGAAATTTATGAATGTCTGGCATGTTTATTAGAGAAAAAAGATCCTAATGTTTTCAATAAGAATGTTTTATCCCGAGCCCAAAATTTGTTCAGTGGCATTAACATGTTTCGTGATCTATTCTCCCACAGTAACGTGATGCTCGGAACTCAAACACATAAAAAAATACTAAACGCTTTTGCAAAATCGCGAACACTCATTCATTAGGATTTCAGAAATAATTAAGTATTGTGTCCCCAGAATTAAAGCACGGACATCTCGCATGCCATTGTTATAATACAATTGTTACAAAAATATTTCATACAAAAGGAGAAATTACGATGAAAAATATTTTAATTTTATTATTGCTATGCTTAGTCATATTGCCAGCAGGGGCCCACGCCGAAGGTGCTAAACCGCTTCAGTTGGCGGTATTTAATCCTGTTCAGCTTGTACCAGAAGATGAGACTATTGTAGGCGCTCGTCTTAGTCTCTTTTATACAGTTAACGAAGATGTTGTAGGCTTGAGCCTTGTCTGTCTCGGTGTAAACAGAACTACAGGTGACGTAAGCGGAATTGAACTTGGTCTTGGAAACTGGGTTGAAGGTTCTGCTCATGGCATACAAGGCGGAGTTGTAAACTACGTCGATAACCGTTTTGTAGGGATGCAATACGGCGCGGTAAATGTTGTTGAAGGTAATTTCACCGGTTTACAATGGGGTGTAGTTAACTGGACAGAAGGCTTTATGCACGGCGTACAAATCGGACTTGCGAACATTTCGAAAGGTCAAGCTTCAGGAATAAACTTAGGCATAGTAAATTGGAACGAGGAATCGTTCAAGGGCTTTCAGGGTGGAATTGTTAATTACGCCACCGAAATGCATGGACTTCAGTTAGGTATTGTTAACTACACGAAATCCCTTGATGGTCTTCAAATAGGTCTTGCGAACTACAACGGCAATAAGGATCCATTGGAGTTCATGGTTCTTATAAACTGGTCATTCTAATTCAATTTACTTAGAATAAAAAACGTTTCACTCAAGCAACTATCGGTGAATGTTTATACTGTTCCGCTACAACAACTTGCAATGTTAATACTCCTCAGATACACTTCTTTTAAATTGATCTCAAAAAAGGAGTGAACATATGTCTGCTTTGATCGAAAAATTAAAAGAAGAACACTCATTAATTATTTCCGCCCTTGAGGAAGTTAAGCGTCTAAAGGCTGACACAAAAGACGGACAGAATAAGCTATTGAAAGCGAAGGACATTCTCCTTTCACATATTGAAAGAGAAGACGCGGAATTCTATCCTCCAATTCTCATGGCAGCGGAAAAAAATAAGTATCTCAAGCAAACTCTTAATATGTTCGCGGCTGATATGTCCGCTATTTCAAGCTTTGTATTAGATTTTTATGAACAATACGACATATTGAAAACTGATCCAGATTTTAGTTACAGGTTCGAAGATCTTGTAACACTACTCACCACACGAGTGGAACGAGAGGAACGCATCCTTTTCCCAAGATATGAAGATCTTTTTGATCATGATTGATTTTACCCCTATATCTCCCCCTTATATTTGACTCTACCCATTTTCACAAGTAAGCTTTATATTGTAATGAAACGTTATAATGATAATAATTATATTGCATTCGCCTTAGTTATACTGGTAACTATTTCCTTTGCCCTCTTTACAACATGCTATTCCGCTTTCGGTCTACCGGAGGTCCAACAAGTTGAAGACGGTAACGCAAGCTTTGATTCGCCAGATGCTTCCACTCTGAATATAACAGCCACCGATAAAACAGTAATCAATTTTTTATCTTTCAATATCGCTGAAAACGAAACTGTGAATTTCCTCCTTCCGGACGGCGCCGCAAGCCTGCTAACTAGAGACATAGGAACAACTCATAGCAATATTCTTGGAACCGTGAATCTAGATCAGGGCGCGTGGTACCACACCAACCTGAATGGAATTCATATTGGGCCCCAGGCCGTTATCAACATACCCACATTTGTAGCATCGACTCTCGATATTTCAACAAATAATTTCGTAAATGGAAATTATATTTTTGATCACGATCCCGACCGCGTCTACGCACAAATCTTGAATGAAGGCCGTATTACAGGCCAAAATATAGCGCTTTTGGGCAGCGCGGTCAATAATTCCGGAATAATAGTCGCCAACATGGGTAAAGTCCAGCTTTCCTCAGGAGACAAAGCAACTGTCAGCTTTGATAGAAACGGTTTCATACAGGTAGAGATAAACGAAAAAACAAGCGGTAAAGTACTTGATGTGGACGGCAACTCCATAAAAGACGCTGTATCCAATCCCGGCACGATCGAAGCGGGCCAAGTCATTATGAGTGCTAAAACCGCCGGTGACATCTTTGAAAACGCGGTAAATAATACGGGCATAGTAAGAGCTACTGAAATGGTAGAGGTTGATGGCGTTATAAGGATCATCTCCGATAGTAACGTAAATATTGGCGGCACACTGGAAGCCGAAGCGATGGCCGACATATATGTTGACTGTTCCGGCACCATGACTTTGACGGGCACCATATCCACTGAGGAAGGTGCTATAAAAATTGGTACGATAATATCTCCTGAAAAAATTGAAGGCACCCCCTCTTATGTCCATACCAAGGGCAATTTCGAGATAATCGCGCATAGTTCGGATAACGCGGATCAAAAAATAAGAGTACTAGAAACATCAAGAGGAGATTGCCTGCGCTATTCGGTAGATGGAAACTTAAAACTCACAGCTGAAACAGGCACGGTTCAAGATTTAACGACAACAGCCATTGAAGCTAATAAGCTTGATATTACGGCGATCCGTTTCCAAATCTGGTCAAAAGCTGCTGAAACACACCTAACAGTTCAAGAAGGAGATTTCGGAATAGATGATACAGTTTATATTTCGGAAGAAATTGTTGAGTTAAGAAGCCCAAAAAGAGGCACAGTACGTTATTTAACAACAAACGATATAACAATAGAAGCATCAAGAGGTACGGTGAATACTGCGGCGGGAGTTATCATTCCAGGCAACAATGTTAGGATATCCGCTCAAAAAATAGGTAGTCATGATAACCCCGTAGGCATAAACGCTAATACTACGTACATAAACCGCATCATGGGAACTATAGATGTTACAGAGATGTGGGGATTAGG
>CAYZXR010000048.1:0-8290 GCA_964482475.1 uncultured Planctomycetia bacterium
TGGTGAGCCGCCTTGGACTCGAACTACCAGCTTGTGTTATAGGATAAAATCATCTCTATTTTACCGGGCACAATTACAGGTGTTGACTAGAATGTAAACTCCCCCCATTTAGCAGGATTGCCTATATACAGGTCTATTTAGAGATATGTTCCGAGGTGAATATCGCAATCAGGCAGATATAAGTGCTTTTGTGACTAGTTGGAGTGCTTCGGTGTCCCATTTATCTGCCGGATGAAATGCGAACGCGTATCCCATGACTTTCTCAAGTTCTCCATTTGTCAACGCTTCAATGAAATCTACAACAATATCCTGTTCACCGTTGCCATAATGTGTTTTTAAATAAAATTCCAATGTTCTGTATATCACATTATCCCTGTCTGTCTTTGTGATCTTGCGCGCGACCATCATCATAGCATATATATTAAACCTGTATTCTCTTCTTTGCTGAGCATCACCTACGCTTTTTAAACCGACAGTGTTAATGCAAAGGATCCTTATATCCGGTGCGATAGCCTTCAGTCGTGAGATGTCTTCCGTTGAAAACACATAATCAGCCTGTATAATAATCTGATCAGATCTGAGTACTTTCCTATCAAGACTAGTCCCTGCCAACAGCATTTCCACATGCCTTATTATGTTATCCATACTATCCGTATTTATCATATCGAGATCAAACCTGTCACCGTATCCAATATTGTCCGTGGGTATATCTGACCTTGTGATACCATCTAAACTATGACTCCATCTATCCTTTTCAAGCTCTACTTGCGTTCCAATGTTGCTGCTTACAAGAAGCTTATATCTGCCATCATATGTATTTGTAGGAATCATAATGCCGGTATTTTTGGCATCATCAATTGATCTCTTTTGCTGGCCTACCTCTATTGCTATTTCCGTATGTGAATTATCTTGCTCCGGAACGGATGGAAGCTCTTCCTTAAGACAACTAACTACAGTTTCCGTAAACTCCCTTGAAAAAAGCGGACCATCAACTACTCTTTTCAAAAGAGCTTCTCTAACTCTCTGGGCAGTATCATTTTCATAAGTAGCTCTTTTTTTGAGAGGGTTAAAGCGAACCGCGGAAAAATCAACCCCTGGTCCTTCTGTCAACCCTGATGTATCTTGAATCGAAGGTACTAAAACTACCCCTGTTCTGTCTAAAAGTTGGTCTTGCTCGGATTGTTCCGAATATTCCAATACGACCGTTAAAATAAGCTGATTATCACCGGGGGCCGGTAAATAAGGATTTTTGATGGTTCTAAGAATGGGTGTTTGGTCATTTCTTTTCTGCAAATCTTCAAAAAACATCCTGAAACTTTCAGGAGTAACTTCTCCTCGACGCACTTGTTTAACCACAGCGGAAAAATCATCTTGTAATTCAGGCAACAAATTGGCCGAAAAAACATCCTCTCTTAGGTCCACATTGTCCGGAGTCGGAAACCGAAAATACCATGCTCCATTGTTGATAGGAGTATCCCCCAACATATCTTCAAGTGTACCTTTCTGTGAAAGCGAAGCCATGAGAACATCGAAAGATATAAGTCTTTTCTCTTTCTGTAGCTGTCCGTCTGCCGCTCGGTTTTTAATCCATGCGAAAAAACTTCCCGTTTCACCTGCCGGTCTGTCGGAAACCTCAAATGCCAAGGAAAGCTTTCTGTCCAACATAAAACCTAGCGTAGTCATCCAATCCTCATTTAACATGGACATGTTATCAACAGTACGGCCAAATCCATATTCAATGCGTCTCTGGATCAATTCCTCCAACAGGGGCCTTTTCCTGCTCATCTTAGATGTTTCAAGCATGGCAAGAAACTCAACCCCTCCTTTTCCGACAGGCGAACGGTCTGTTATGATTTTCCCACCATTATCTATTGCAAAACGTCTGGCATATTCATATGCTTCCTGAGAAGGGAAGAGACCGGTGTTATCTCTTTCTCTGTCAACAACCGAAACAGGAGGAATAATACGATGTCCAGAGTTATCAGTATAAAAAAGCAGTTCATTCGTTAGATCATCGTGATCAATATCAATATGCCCATCCTTGTTTTGTATCGTTGATACTTTGAGACCAAAAAAATCTTTCCTGACACAACGTTCAACGCACACCTGGTACAATTCATTGCTAGTAGCTACAATAGCAACAAATGGCCTGCCAAGCCCTAATTTTTCAAGTTCCTCATTAGCAGCACTAATGTTGCGTAATCCGTATTCATCCAACCCATACCATTGACCGCTGTTTGACTGTCCGGCAGGTAAGAAGGCTTTTGAAGCGTAGATAACTCGATTTAAAACAGCCAAATCTGCTTCTCGGCCAGGATCAAGGTCTTCAATAAATAGATGAAAATTATCTTGGTATTTGTCGCGAATAATTTGTTGTTCCTGGTCCGAAAAAATAAATGGATCAACAAAGCTTCCGGGATCCGCTTGCATGGCCTCTATCAAGATCTGTGGGAGAGGTCCCTTCCTCATTCTCGAGCTAGCTCCTCCCATACTGATATTTATACATATCCTTCCATCCTTTTCTTTGAGCTCCCGGAGATAATCTATTGCTCTTCTCCAATACCTTCCCCTTTCCTTCAAGTTGAGTTTTAAAAGATTAAGATCAACATCTCCTTTGCTCATCATTTTTTGGATATCAAACGACGGCATCGGCAGGCGTCCTTCTGTTCTATCCGCATATTCTTGAATTTTCACCGCTTTTTCCTGATAATATCTAATAGCCCCATCCTCCTTACCAAAGACCTTAGCGAATTGTATCGGTTGCTTATCCAAAGGGATACCCTGCTTTTGATCGTCCGCAAGCTTTTCGATAACCGCCAGACCAGTCCGTTCAGCAGGATTGCAACTGGGGCAATCATGAAAAGAATGACTTGAGGTTGTCCGTATAACATCTTCAAAACTTTTTCCACCTCTAACAACTTGACCCATATACCCTATTGGCAACGCAATCATCGGCTGACCCACCAAACAACATTTAAAAACATTCCCGAAAGGATTAATTATAGGACGAAAAAGAAAACTATTACAGGTCTTGGGTAACCCGAAAGAATAACGGTAAACCGCCGGCAAATGTCCGTAATGTTCAAACTCCGTTATCATCCTATCAATTGATTCGTTTGTAGCCACATCGTAACTTCTTCTACCATCTTTCATTTTTTTCTTCTCATCCAGAAGTAATTGGGCGAGTTCTTGTTGCTCCAAACGGTTCAGATCCAGCTGATCACGCCCGGCTACATTGTTGGTACCTAAACCGATAATGTCAGCATTTACATCGTCAACCAGCTGAAACATCTCCGGCAGCTCTCTGAAATTATCCGGAATCAGAACAAAATTGACCGAAATTTTCATAGAAGAACCTGTTCGATCCCTTTCATGTGCAAGGTTCTCAATATTTTCTCTGAGTTTTTGAAAATCATTTAGATCTTTTCCCCCTACAATATCTCGGTGAGTTTCCGCCTTTCCACCTCTTAAACTAATATCAACTCTTTCTACGTTTTGATACAGAAGCCGCTTGATAATATCTTTATTGTCAGGCCTCAACTCATATCCATTAGTAAAAATACGAAGTTTGATGCCAAATCGCTGTGCTTCATCCATAATCGCCAGAGAAGCTTCTTTGTTTTTAAAAGGTTCTAATCCTCCTACGAGATCGATCCTCCTTACTCCCTTTTCTGCCATTTCGCGTACAAGCGAACGCCATTCATCGGGGGTTAGCTTACTTTCTCCTCGCAACTGTTCTTCATAGTACAGTCCATTGCGGTTATAACAAAACTTACACTTGAGGTTGCATGTTATAGAAGGATGTATTTCAACACTTACTGGGAAAACTGGATCATTATCTATTATGGAAGCTGTGTGATCACTCCTTTCTATCAAGGTCCTGAGCCATGAGAAATAATGTCTTCCTGTAGGATGTTCTTCAAACAACTTTTGCAGTGCTGGTTGTTCACGAATGGTTTCATATATATCCAGCAATTCATCCCTTTTGACATTCAAGCGTTCCATTATATCTTCAGCGCGAACATCCGGTACCGCATAATAAACAATAAATACCCTTAAAAGATTCCGAAGATTCACTGTAGATGATGTGCCGAATTCTTCAGAATACAATTTACACAGCCCTTCAAGCGTTTTCTGCTGTACCAAGGGCCAATGTTTCGAATCAACTTCGACTTGTTCGAAAAAATTTAACAATGAATCATGAAATCCGCAAAGCTCCTTCTGCGCCTTGAAAACTTGCCCCTTACCGTTCTTCTTAACCAATGTAAGTTGATCGGCATCCATTCTGAGTTCTTCCCAATCAGAAGGTATCTGTCCGCCTATTCTATTTAAAAAAGCGTCTTCCTTATCGATCAAAGCTACATCAGCACCTCTCTCATCTGCATTTGGCTGCGCATTACGACCTTGTGGAATTATGTGTGATAACGATCTAGCTAACGCAACCAGCCCCAGATTGGCAACAGAATAAAATTTATCAGGCAATGAAAGTTTCATCCACATAGCGAACAGGATATCGCGGCCATAATAAACATCTCCGTCCCTCTGCAGCAAGCGCCTTTCCCTTGAAAAGACCTTATTTATTTGCTCTCTCCATCCCCCAATAGTACGCGGCGCTTTTTTTATTAAATACGAAAAGCTTCTCGCGGCAACGCTCGACATCCTGGCATCTTCAACAATATCGATGAATGGAAAAAACCGGTACCGCTGCACAACATCAGCCTGAGGGAACCAGTAAGGAAATCCGGCATAATGATCCGTCCACATCAGAAGCCCCGCCCCCATAGCAACCCTGGGAGAAAAAGGTATATCCGGACGTCTGCGGAACCTGGCGATCTCTTGCCATTGTTTTTTATAAAAAACCTTCATGAAAATTATCTGTTCCTGAACTTTCGACGGCAAGTGCGAGAACACAGCATTCTCAGACAATTCCCACTCCGCTTCTTCGCGAAGCACTTCATCGGAACGCGCTCGCCAATAGAATCTTCCGCTGACAAAAGTGGGGCCTTCACTACGTAAAAGCCTGTCTAGCATAACCCGGATCGCTCCGGGTTCATAATCTACATCATCGTCCGTAAACAGTATCATATCAACATCATTCTGCTTAGCATATCTATAGAGCTGATGGATGGAATTCGCCTGATTTGGGAATGGTTCTTTCTTGACAACCAGCGTAGTCCGAAAAGGTAAGCCTTCAAAAAATGTCCCTGGAATTTGTTCTATCATAGCATCTGTCATATCATCTACGTCTCCAGGCCTGGCGTTTGAATATAGCACCACTTCAATTTGCCAAGACTGACAATAATCAGGTAATTCCATTAATTGACCACGAATATTTGCAAGCCTGTTTCCTACCAGTTCCGCGCTATCATGAGTTGCTATACCAATCATAAATTTTTTTGGTTTTTGAATTCGTTGCCTATAAAGCACCTCATTTTGAGATAATTCCTTTTCTTTAGTTCTCCGACTACCTTCCAAAAACCATGTCTGGCTCATTTTTATATTTTCGATCTTTCCTATTATGCGTTCATAACTTTCACGGTAAGCTGACGCCAAGTTTTCCCTATTCTTCCCGGTCGATACCAGCTCGCCTGCCTCTATCATCCAATCAATGATATTTTGTCTCCCCGAAGAGCCCTCAATTTCTCTAACTGAAACGTGTCCTCTTTGACTGTCTCTCTCCGAAACCAGCGTTAACAATGAGGCAGTGAAATGGTTCAGTGTTATATATTCTCGAAGAGTCATGCGCTCTATTTCCTGGCCATCTATCGTCACTGTGACGTCTTTGCTATTCTTTTGGAATGTAAACGCAAATATCCTATTGTTTTCACGAAAAGAAACGGTTAAAGATTCATTTCTAACAATCTGCAAGGCCAAGTCCCCTTTGTTTAAAATCTGGACAGGCCGTACAAGTTGATTTTCGAATCCTTCCAAATACCCTTGGTCTCTCTTTATGTCCGATCCTGTTAAACCGTATAATGTCTCTTGCATAACCTTTTGTCGAGATTCAAATAAAGGCCCGCTGACATATTCCTTCTGGCTACCATACGCCCCAAGAGCATCCCTCCTTGCTTCCTCTTCACTGGCAGAAAGGCATGTTACACAGTTTACCTTTTCAATCCCTTGACTCGCTGAAGAGAAAAGTGGAACGCTAATGATTCTGAAC
This sequence comes from uncultured Planctomycetia bacterium, assembly GCA_964482475.1. Lineage (GTDB taxonomy): Bacteria > Omnitrophota > Gorgyraeia > Tantalellales > Tantalellaceae > JAHJBY01. The sequence goes on from CAYZXR010000048.1 coordinate 6,164, forward strand.
GGACGTCCGGTACTGTTAGCCAACCTTTGTGCTGCCGCTAGCGCGAGATACCGTATTCTTGAATGATGTCGGTGAGTATCGCATGATCCCGGGATTACAATAATATTACTTTCACTTTTTCCGATCTTCTGTTCAAAAAGACTTATTTCCGCTTCAACATCTCCCGCGGTATTATCCGGAATCAAAACCGATTCTGTATCCATTGGCACCCCAAGACGCTCAAAAGCATCCTGGTTCTCTTTATCCCGGTATTCAAGATGAGGTGGCCAATGGTAGTTATTTTCCGTTCCTTTTCCAACCTCAAAATGTAAAACCCGCATATGGTTACCTCTATTGAATAATCGCTGCAAAAGACCGGAAGCCCTCAAAACAAAATCGTCCTGGTGAGGTTCTATAAAAAGTACGGTTTCATCTACCGGCAAAAGGTAATCAACCTCTCCGGGATACTCTTCTGAAATGAAATCATTAAGAGATTCCAAACGGTACGAATCAAAATGACTCGCTTTCCATTTTTCACGATGTCCTCCTATAGAAACCTGCTCAATATCCCCTATTCCCGAATGAACATGGTAATCTTTATTCACTCTGCTGGAGGAAACCAGATAGGGCCATACAGAATCAAGCCAACTTTTCCCTTTAACTCTATATTTCACATAATCAGGATCAGTCCAGAACATGAAATCAACTGGTTTGTTCTGGACTTCCGAAACCTTTCTGATTTTGTCCAGATGGGAAACAATCACAGAAGGATCGGACAAACTCAAAAGCGCCCTAAGACTCTGTGCTAAATGCTCAGGCGGATAATCAATAGCTCCATTCATCAGCGCAACAGCACGCGCTCCTGCCTCCAGAGCCGCATTTTCCAGCTGGTACATGCAATCCGAATAATCTGAATCTTCCGAAAAAAGAATATCAACATCAAACCCAAAAGTTTCCAATTTTCTTTTCATATTGATCGCTTTCTCCCGGACATCTGAAGACTGCGTAATCACCCACACGTTGCTAATCTTTACGTTAGCAGGGAGTCTTTGCCTGGCTATGTGTAAATGGTCTAGGAGCCTCTGCATCGCATAAGGTGTTTCGATAAAAAGTCCTACGGCAAGCGGTATTTCCAGCCCATTAAGTCGTTCTTCCGCTTTCGGGACATCTATCACAACTTCTTCTCTCAAATATCCGGCAAAGGCGCTTTTTTCTAATACCCTTTCTTCCTCATTATGCCCAGCTACCTCAAGTTGTCTTTCAGTCTTAAGCTCTTTCGGCTCTACTGAAGGCACCATGACACTATTATTAAGATCGCTACCTTTCTCGAAGGCGTTTTGATCTATAACATCTACCCAGACAGAATCTTCCGGATCATCATTGAGACTTACCGCAACATAATATGTACGTGGTTTTTCTCCAGAGCTATCCCTTAATCGGCACATAATAGTATTGTTGCCGATAGATTCATGCATGAAAAACTGTAGACCCGGATAATTTGAAGCATTACTAATAATTTCCGTTGTGGCCCTTTTTACTATTGCGTCTATGTCAAGCTTACCCTCTTTTAACAAGCCAGATCTTTGCCGTGTCAAAAATCTTAGACTTGCCCGCATGGCCATTTTAATAATTTTCTTGTCCTCCTCGGATTGAGGCAAAATATTGGAATTCATGATTGGGATAGCCAACTTGTCAGAAAACTGCAGTCCTTTAACTATCGGAGTATGGAAAGACCCTATGCCCACGTCCTGGGTGGCCACATCAGACGTGAAGAGACAGACCATTAGAACGGCTATAGCATTATACAGGTATTTTTTTATATTATGGTTCCACATTGTTCTATTCTCCCGATATTATATAAAACTACCTCATTATATCATAAAGTCGACAAGAATAACATTTTTATTCTACTAACAATTCATTAAGCCCTCATCTTAAGTCACGAGGGCTTTTTTAGCCCAGCCGTCACCAACGGCCACTATAGAGATAAAGCGAGATAAAACCCTTTCATTATATCGCCGATTTCATTTAATGCCCCCATAGCAGGGCTGTATTCAGAGATAATATTGCATGCATTCCCTGGGTGTCCGCATTGTACCCATTAAATGCAATGCGTTAAATATGGGCGCTTTTAGAGATAAAGAGATA
>CAYZXR010000049.1:0-7954 GCA_964482475.1 uncultured Planctomycetia bacterium
GAATTCGGGTTTTTGGATATAGGCGAGGCTTATTGTACGGGAAGTTCTTTGATGCCACAGAAGAAAAACCCGGATGTGTTGGAACTGGTGCGTGGAAAGACGCCGCAGATCATTGGGGCCTTGAATTCCATATTGGTTCTCTTGAAAGGTCTACCGCATTCATATAACAGAGATTTGCAGGAAGACAAAAAGTATCTGTTCGAATCTGTAGAACTGGCGGGTTCGCTTTTTTCTGTGATGACAGGTCTTGTCAGTACAATACAGCTGAATACGAAAAAGGCCGGTGACGCTCTTAATGATGAGTTTATTTACGCTACAGATCTTGCGGAGTATTTGGTCACAAAAGGCATCTCGTTTAAGGACGCGCATAGCATAGTTGGAGGTGTGATCAAGAGTTGTATAGAAAAAGGAATAAACATTTCGGATCTTTCTATAACGGAGATGAAGAGCTTTTCCGAGGAGTTCGGAGAGGATGTATACGGATATTTGAATTGTGAAATGTCAGTAAAAATGAAAAAAACAGAAGGCAGTACCAATCCTGATTTTGTCGCAAAAGAAATATCTGCCTGGGAAAAAAGACTGAGGAAGTAAAATGCATGAGTTTAGATATAATGATAATACGCTGTGCTGTGAGAATGTACCGTTGCCGGGGATAATCAAGGAGCATCCGACACCATTCTATTTGTACAGTCATAAGACATTGGTAGATCATTTTAACAAGATAAAGACGGCATTTAAAGAGTTGGATCCGCTTATCTGTTTCTCAATGAAATGTAATTCAAATCTCAACGTGTGCAGGACGCTTGTCAATGAAGGCGCGGGTCTTGATATTGTATCGGGAGGCGAACTCTACAAGGCATTAAAATCCGGGTGTCCGTCGGATAGGCTTGTTTACGCCAGCGTTGGGAAGACAGAGGAAGAGATCGAATATGCTATAAGCAAAGAGATCTTTGCCTTTAATGTAGAATCAGTTCCTGAGCTTATTATGATAGATTCGGTGGCAAGGAGATTGGATAAACGTCCACGTGTGGCGTTAAGGGTCAACCCCGACGTGAAAGCGGATACACATGATTATATAACTACCGGGACAAAAGAAAAGAAATTCGGGATCGATTTCAAAACAGCGGAAGATATTTTTGATAACAGCAATAAGTATTCGAATGTTTCGATTAAAGGAATACATGTTCACATAGGTTCCCAAATTACAGATACTAAACCTTTTGTCACGGCAATTAGCAAGGTTCTTCATTTTGTCGAAGAAAACAATATAGAGCTTGAGTGGTTGAATATCGGAGGTGGATTTGGCATAGATTATGGTGTGGAAAAGGCCAAACCGGCCGAAGAATTTGCCGCGGCAATAATACCTCTTTTGAGGGGAAAGAAGTTCAAGTTGGTTTTAGAACCAGGCCGTTTTATTGCCGGGAACGCTGGTATTCTTGTGTGTAAAGTGATTTATGTAAAGGACACAAACAGCGGTAAAAAATTTGCTATAGTAGATGCCGGCATGAACGATCTTATCAGACCGAGTCTGTATGACGCGCATCACGAGATATTGTCCGTCGTGAAGATGAAAGCAAAATCTGAAAAGTATGATATTGTAGGTCCAATTTGTGAGAGTGGTGATTTTCTGGCATTGGACAGGGAATTACCCGCTATTGTTGCCGGAGGACATCTAGCTGTTATGAGTGCCGGTGCGTATGGATTTGTGATGTCTTCGAATTATAATTCTCGTCCGCGTCCGGCCGAACTAATGGTAATGAACGGTGCGGTTAATGTAATACGGACAGCCGAGACATATAGTGACCTCTTGCGTGGTGAAAAAATATTGAAAGAATTGAAATAGTCCATAGTCGATAGTCCATGGAATGGTAGGGGCAGGTTCCAAACCGTGTGAGCCTACATGGCTATAAGAAGGTTCCGTAAGGCCGAAGGCGAAGCGAAACCTGCCCTGGAAAGTTAAATAAAAAGGTAACAGAATATGAGAAAAAAGTACAATATATCTTTTGTGAAGGCCGTAGCAAGCGGCAATGATTTCATTATTATCGATGATAAAGATGGGAAGATTGGAAAGCTTAATCTTAATTATAGTGAGATGGCCAAGGATATATGTCGCAGACATCAATCGGTAGGGGCCGATGGAATACTGGTATTGGAAGGAGCAACTGACGCTGACTTTAGAATGAGGATAATAAATCCTGACGGGTCAGAGGTTGATATGTGCGGTAATGGTGCCAGATGTAGCGCGCTTTACGCGTCGTCCAAAGGCTGGGGTACCTCCCTTAGTTTTAAGACCGGGGCGGGTATGCTTGGGGCCGAGGTGAATGGAGACAAAGTACGTCTTAAAATGAGTACGCCAAAAGATACGAATCTTGCGATCAATCTTGGTCTCGGGGATAGCATGATGAATGTTAGTTTTATAAACAGCGGTGTGCCGCATGTTGTGCATTTTGTGAAAGATATTGAGAGCTATCCTGTTGTCGCGACCGGCCGCAAAATCAGAGAACACACTTTTTTCGCGCCGGAAGGTACAAATGTTAATTTTGTTGGACAGAAAAGTGGAGATGAATTTCCCATTCGGACATACGAACGGGGTGTTGAGGATGAGACACTTGCTTGTGGAACCGGGTCGGTGGCGTCCGCGTTGATTTTGGGGCTTAGTGGACAAACGACTCCGCCGGTAAAGATGCGCACAAAAAGTGGTGAAATACTGACGATCTATTATGATGTCGATAAGGATGAAGCACAAAACGTATATTTAGAGGGTTCAGCTGATATTGTTTACGAAGGGGGATTGTGATGATGTTTAAAGGTTCATATGTAGCGATAGTTACACCGTTCAAGAACGGAAAAATTGATGAAGAAACATTTAGAAAACTCGTAGAGTTTCACATTGAACAGGGTACGGAAGGTATAGTGCCGTGCGGGTGTACCGGAGAAGCCGCAACTCTGGATATGGGTGAACAGAAGAGTCTTATTAAGTTGGCTGTCGAAACATGTGCCGGACGTATTCCGGTAATTGCGGGGACAGGATCGAACTCAACCGCGGAAGCTGTTGATCTTACGGTGTTCGCCGCGAAAGCCGGATGTGATGGAGCTTTAATCATCACTCCTTATTACAATAAACCAACGCCTGAGGGCCAGTACAGGCATTATGCGGAGATCGCGAACAAAGCTGATATCCCGATAATGTTGTATAACGTACCCGGAAGAACAGGGGTTTCTATGCTTCCTTCAACCATCGCGAGATTGTCAAAGGTAGATAATATCGTCGCTATAAAGGAAGCTGCCGGCAGTATTCAACAGGTTGTAGATATTCTTTCACTATGTGATATTACCGTATTAAGTGGAGATGATTCCATGACCCTCCCGTTCATGTGTGTTGGAGCCAAGGGAGTGGTTAGTGTAGCGGCTAATATTATACCGGCCAAAATCCGTGAGCTGGTACAAACTTTTGCCGATGGTGAAATTGAAAAGAGTCGTAACGTTCATTATGAAATAATAGATTTGTGTAAAGCCATGTTTATCGAAACCAATCCCATTCCGGTTAAAACCGCGCTCAATATGATGGGGATGGTAGAATGTGAATTTCGTATGCCTCTCTGTGAAATGATGAATGACAACAAAGTGAAGCTTGAGGAAATAATCAGGGAGTACAGACTTATATAACCGGAGAATCACTTATGATAAATATTGGGATATACGGCATATGTGGAAAGATGGGTGCTCGAATAGCCGCTTTGGTTTCAGCTGATCAAGATATATCAATTGTTTCTGCTATAGAAAGAGCGGGACATCCGATGATCGGGAAGGTGGTCGATGGAGCCAGAGTCTCTGTTGATACAACTATTAATGGAGAGGCAAGCATAGATTGTATGATAGATTTCACATTGCCGGCTCCCACTATGGAGCATGTAGAAGACTGTGTCTCCAGGAACATTGCTATGGTTATCGGGACTACGGGAATTAATCCGAATGGTGAGAAAACAATATTGGATGCTTCCCGGAAGATCCCGATAGTTTTTTCTCCGAATATGTCTCCGGGTGTGAATGTTCTGTTTGATATTGTCGCGAAAGTTTCTCGCGCGCTTGGAGGTACGTTTTCTATCAAGGTAGACGAAACTCATCATGTCCACAAAAAGGATTCACCGAGCGGTACGGCAAAAATGATAGAGAAAGTTATTAAGGAAGCCAGCGGGAAAGAGGTTCCGGTCGAAGCATTCCGTGAAGGTGAAGTTATAGGTAACCATGGGGTCATTTTTGAGAATGAAGTTGAGACGCTAGAGATCAGGCATGACGCTAAGACGAGGGACGTATTTGTTACTGGCGCTATAAAAGCCGCGAAGTTTCTCGCGGGCAAGACACCTGGCCTTTACACAATGAAGGATGTACTGGATTTGGCATAAGCACTATTGGCAAGAAGAGAAAGGGAGAAAATGAAGATAGAGTACGCGGAACGCTTGAAGAAATTGCCACCATATTTATTTGAAGAGATTGACAAGGCGAAACAAAAGGCCTTAGATGAAGGAAGGCCTATCATTGATCTTGGGGTGGGAGATCCTGATCAGCCTACTCCGGGGTTCATTATAAAAAAACTGCATGAAGCCAGCCTTGACCCATCGACACATAAATATGCCATGAATAAAGGGTTGAGAGCTCTGCGTCAAACAATGGCTGATTGGTATAAGGCTAGGTTTAGTGTTGAACTTGATCCGGATACAGAAGTTCTACCTCTTCTAGGTTCTAAAGAGGGTATAGCGCATGTACCATTGGCTTTTGTTAACCCTGGAGATGTTGTCCTGGTGCCGAACCCTGGGTATCCACCGTATAATTCTGGTGCGATATTTGCTGGAGCGGAAGTTCATATGATGCCCCTTCTTGAAGAGAACGGTTTTCTTCCCGACCTGGATGCTATAGATTCGGATGTCGCGAAACGCTGCAAGCTGATGCATATAAATTACCCGAACAATCCAACAGGAGCTACCTGTGATGAAGAGTTTTATAAAAAAGTCATAGCATTCGCCAGAAAATATGAGATATTAATTTGTGCTGATGCTGCTTATACTGAACTTAGCTATGATGGGTATAAGCCAATGAGTTTTCTTGAGGCCCCGGGAGCACGCGATGTAGGGATAGAATTCCATTCACTTTCCAAAACTTTTAACATGACAGGATGGAGAGTCGGGATTGCCGTAGGGAATTTTGACGCGATCGCGGGGTTAGCTAAAGTTAAGTCCAATATTGATTCTGGCATCTTCACCCCTGTACAGATAGCCGCTATTGCCGCTATAGAAAAATCTGATGATGTTAAGAAACAGGTAACAGAGTTGTACAGCAAAAGGCGCGATGTGCTTGTTAATGGTTTGAATGAGGCCGGATGGAAAATATCTTCCCCGAAAGCCGCTTTTTATATTTGGGCACCCGTTTTTGGGGAATACGATTCAACAGCACTAGCTAAGGCAATGCTGGATGAGGCTGACATCGTTGTTACGCCAGGCAATGGTTTTGGTGAGTCTGGTGAAGGTTATGTGCGTATGGCGCTTACTGTGGATGTGGACGAATTGAAAGAAGTAGTAAAGCGCATTAAGGAAAAGTTTTTCTCCTAAAAGAAATGGCTATTGTATATTTGGGGATAGGGTCTAATATTGGAGACAAAGAAGTCAACTGCGCCGAAGCTGTTCGCAGACTCGGCGAAGCAACAAGTATCACAATCCTCGAAAGTTCCACATTTTATATTACAAAACCTGTTGGGGGACCACCTCAGGAAAATTATTTGAATGGTGTAGTCAAGGTAGATACACATCTCGATCCGGAAGATTGTTTGGATGCGGTCAAACAGATAGAAAAGGATATGGGCCGTGTGTCAGCTGGAAAAGATTATCCGCGTGTCATTGATGTTGATATTTTACTTTATGATGATGTGGTTCTGGATCAAGAACGGTTAACGATACCACATCCGAGAATGCATAAAAGAGAGTTTGTCTTAAAGGGCCTTGCTGAAGTTGCTCCGAACGCGATGCATCCTGTGATCGGCGAGACCATTGAAGAATTATATAAAAATTGTATGTGCGGAGAAAATCAGGAACCTATGAAAATTATTACAAGCATTAAGGAAATGAAACTGTACTCCAGGGAGCAAAAAGCTTCCGGCAGGTCTATTGGGTTTGTTCCTACAATGGGCTATTTGCATGACGGGCACATTAGTCTCGTGCGGGCGGCACGCGCGGAATGTGACATAGTTGTTCTAAGTGTTTTTGTAAATCCTACACAGTTTGGAGTGAATGAGGATATCAGACGATATCCTCGAGACATCAAGAGGGACGAACATCTATCGGAAGAGAACGGTGTGGATGTTATGTTTGTTCCGACTGACGATGAAATGTATCCTGACGGATATAACACTTTTGTTGAAGTTGAAGGATTACTGTCTGATATTTTATGTGGCGCGTCCAGACCGGGCCATTTCAGGGGTGTAGCGACAGTTGTGAGTAAATTATTCAATATTGTTTTTCCAGAGAAGAGTTATTTCGGGCAGAAAGATGCCCAGCAGGCGGCTATTGTAAAACGGATGGTGCGGGATCTGGACATGGATACGGAGATATGCTTGATGCCGACAATAAGAGAGGAAAACGGGTTGGCGATGAGTTCTCGGAATTTTTATCTTTCACCGGCTGAGACGCATAGAGCTACAAGTATTTTTAGGGCGTTAAAGAAGGCGGAAGAGCTTATTGCCGGCGGGGAAGATGATGTTTCTTCTCTTAAAAATGAAATGGAACGAATTTTAGTAGGGCAGGGAAACCTCAGTATCGACTATATCGAGTTAGTCGATGCGGAAAGCTTTAGACCCGTGGATGTGGTACGCGGGAAAATTATGATATTGGTAGCGGTGTATCTAGGGAAGGTTCGTTTGATAGACAACATAATAATGAATGCTAAGGACATGTCTTAAAAACCGGAGGGCGCAAAAAAATGATATTTGAAAAAAAGAACTTTGATCATAAGTATAAAACTCACCTTCAACGGAAGATATCCGAGCTTAAGAAAGAAAAAGACGCTGTTATTCTTGCTCATAATTACCAGCGGGATGAAGTGCAAGAGGTGGCTGATATTACGGGGGATTCTTACGCTCTTGCTGTCGCGGCGACGAAGGTGAAACAGAAAGTGATAGTTTTTTGCGGAGTTTCTTTCATGGCGGAGAGTGCCGCGATGCTTAATCCGGACAAAACTGTTCTCTTGCCGGTGAAAGAGGCGGGATGTCCGCTTGCGGATATGATCACAGCTGAAAAACTAAGGTTGAAAAAAGCGGAGTATCCGGAGGCAGCCGTTGTATGTTATATCAACTCATCGGCTGAGGTTAAAGCGGAAAGCGATATTTGCTGTACATCATCTAACGCGGTTCAGATAGTTAAATCTCTTAAGGAAGATAAAGTACTTTTTGTGCCTGATAAAAATCTAGGACGTTTTGTACGTGAACAGGTGCCTGAGAAGGAGATGATCATTTGGGATGGTTGTTGTGTAGTGCATATGCGTCTTACTCAGGAAGAAGTTATTTCAGCTAAGGAGCAGTACTCCCAAGCTGAATTTATCGCTCACCCGGAATGTCGTAAAGAGGTTCTTAATCTGGCGGATTATATAGGAAGTACAGCGGGTATGATTAAGTATGTCAAAGAGTCACCATGCAATGAATTTATAATCGGAACAGAAAAAGGTATTATTTATAAGCTTATGCAGGACAATCCCGGAAAGAAGTTTTACGTTCCAACAAAAGAATTTGTTTGCGCTAACATGAAACTTACCACGCTTGGATGGATTGCAAGGTCTTTGGAGCAAATGATCTATGTTGTTAATGTTCCCGAAGAAATCGCTGGTAAGGCTCGCAAGTCGCTGGAACGCATGATAGAAGCTACACAGAAAACGAGCAAATAAAAGGAAAGATACATATGACAGGTAAAACACT
>CAYZXR010000050.1:0-7817 GCA_964482475.1 uncultured Planctomycetia bacterium
CAGCATAATTCCGGGGACACAATACTTAATTCATAATTCCGTGAACGTGGGTAATTAATTAAGTATTGTGTCCCCGGAATAACCAAATAATTGTTTTTTTTCAGGCCGATACTGATCCTATATTGCCTGTTGGATTAGTTGGGGAAATAAAGTTATGGCATACAACGGTATGTTACAAACAGCGCCGTCTCGCTTCAAATTTAATAATGTCGTACGCACAAGATTTGGTGGGTTAAATCTATCAGCATAGGCTTTTAAGCTTTTACTTTTCGGATTTACTCCGGCCTTAACTTCGAGAGGATAAATATTTGCGTTAATTTCACACAAAAAATCCACCTCTGCTTTTGCGTTTTTACTGCGCCAGTAATACATTTCTCGACCCAAAACAGCAGTAAGTTGTTGCGCCACATAGTTTTCAACAAAGGCGCCTTTATACTCATTAAAAAGAAGGTTACCTCGTACGATCATATCTTCTGAGATCTTAGCCAGCGCCCCTAGAAGTCCAACATCCAAGCAATAGACCTTAAAACAGGTTTTGATCGCATATTGCGTGAGAGGAAGCTGGCTGTTTTCAATGGCACTCACCCTGTAAATCAACCCAACATCATCAAGCCAACTAAGAGCATTTTCATACTCCCTTGCCCTTGCCCCACTCTTAAGAGAAGAATATATAAATTTTTTGTTATCCTTAGCAAGCTGAGCAGGTATAGAATCCCAAATCAGTGTAAGTTTTGGAATATCATAAACGGGAGTATGTTTTGCAAAATCAAGAACATACGAAATAATTATATCTTTTTGAATTTGCCTCACTTCAGCATAGTTTAATGATGCGGCATAGTGCTTCACCGCCTCAGGCATTCCGCCAACAAAATAATATTTACGAAGGATCCTTATTAACTCTTCGTGAAATGGCACGGGTAAAGGATCAAAAGTTTTAATATTTTCCAACATTTGGCGGTATTTAGACTCATTGATCGCATCCAAAAACTCAAAAAAGGTTAGCGGGAAAATATTAAGAAAGTTTACTTTTCCTACAGGAAAAGATCCAGGGGTAGACAATTTCATCCCCAGCAAAGAACCAGCTGAAACTACATGGTATTCATTCGCCTCTTCACAAAAATACTTCAAAGAAGTTAAAGCTTGATTTGAATTTTGAATTTCATCAAAAATAATCAGGTCTTTTTCTGGAGCAATTGTTTGTTTACGATAAAGCGCTAAATCCGCAAGAATTCTTTTTGGATCAAGGTTCTGTTTAAAAAAATGTAATATCTCCGGATTTTCTTCAAAATTGAAATAATGAACATTTTGATATTCTCTCCGCCCAAATTCTTTAAGAATATACGTCTTACCAGTTTGCCTTGCTCCCCGAAGAATTAGAGGCTTTCTTATATTGGATACCTTCCACTTAATAAGCTTGTTATAGATATCTCTCTTCATACTGTGTAGACTACACTATATTGTGTAATTATGCAAGTTTACGGTTTGAAAATGTGATTCTGTGCCTATTTTTCGCCCCTATTTAGTGATTCACATCACTTTGAATTAGCATTTTAAACTCCTTTTAATTTGGGGCAGGGGGCAAAAAAGCCATCAGCTATCAGCTCTCAGCTGTCAGCAAAAGGTAATAGGAAAAGGTCAGGAACAAAAGCGAAGAAAACTGTTAAAAAAACAGGGGCAAATAGCAGAGCGCAGAGGGCAGAGGGCCTGGAGCATGGTGGAAACGGAAAGAAAGTTAAACAATAAAATCCAAATAGTTATCTTTATTGATAATGCTGTACTGTGAATTTTTATATGTATTGAGCCATTCTACGGGTTTTTTAGCTTTTTTACTCGCCCATTTTATCTCATAACCGTAAAGTCGACCTTCCCTCTCCTCTATGAGATCTATTTCCTTTTTGTCATAAGTTCGCCAAAAATAGTTGTTCGCTAAAATACCGGTGTATTCCTGTTTTTTCATCCGTTCGGATATTATATAATTTTCCCACAACATACCCAGATCATCACGCATGGAGATGGGATTAAAATTATTTATTAAGGTGTTCCTTATGCCGGTGTCATAAAAATAATACCTTGAGTTTTTTGAGATCTCTTTTCGCAAGTTCCGGCTGAACCCGTTCAATTTAAATATGACAAAAGATTTTTCCAAAAGATCTAGGTATTTATCAACCGTATTCTTGCTCATACCCAATTGAGTGGCAAGCTCGTTATACGAAACCTCTTTCCCTATCTGAAAAGCTAGTAGCTGCAACAACCTTACCAGCTTATCGGAATGACGTATCCCCTCAAGCTCCAGTATATCTTTATACAAATAGGATGCTGTTATTTCTTTAAGATATAACACACGTTTGAAGTCGTCTTCCATAAGTACCACTTCTGGATAGGACCCATATATCAGCCTAGATTCAAGTAACGCATCGGTTTGGGCTTGTGTTTCCATTCTACTGAGCTCAAGCTGCGACAAAGGGAACATTTTTAATGTATATTTCCTTCCAGTAAGAGGTTCCCCCAATTGCCGTGCCAGATCAAAGGATGATGAACCCGTCGCAATGACTTTTATCTCAGAAATATTATCCACTATTAACTTTATATTCAGACCTATATTTTTCACTTTCTGTGCCTCATCTATTACAAGTAGTTTTTTGTCTCCCACAAATCCTTTAAGCTTCTCGATAGATTGGCTAGATAAATAATTTTGAACGCTTATATCTTCTCCATCCGCAAAAATATATTCTTCTTTTACGTTTTCAAGCATCTTTATTAATAAAGTCGTTTTTCCACACCGACGAGGACCATAAACAATGACCGCTTTGCCTGGTTGGATTAATTTATTGAGATTCTTTAATTGTTTTTGCAATACATACATAATCTTGTTTTCCTCATAATACAGTCATTCTATTGACTAAATTATGCCATATTTGGTCAATTAAGTCAAATAATCATCATATTATTTTGCTAGAGATTGCTTCAGTCGCTTCCGCTCCCTCGCAATGGGCAGGATATGGCGCAGGGCGTATTTCGGAACTTTTTTAGATTTTGCCCAAAAAACATTGACAACCTCGGACAAAATGTATATACTTATGCATAAGTAGTGACATAAAATACGGAGGAATAATGGAGAAAAAGACCGATCAAATAATTGAATATTTCAAAAGTTACGGTGGCATAGTTCGTTTTTCTTCTATCCGAAAAGCTGGATTTCATCCTGATCTGATAAAAAAAAATGAAAATAAAGGAAAGATAGAAAAGATAGGGAGAGGTCTGTATAAGCTTGTTGGAGACAACATAGGATCACATCCAGATTGTCTTATAGCCTCAATTCAAACTTCACAAGGAGTAATCTGTCTTGTATCAGCCCTTTATTTTTATGAAGCAACAAATGAAATACCGCGTTTCGTTGATATTGCCATCCCGACTGGGGCACGCGCAAATAAAATAGAATATCCACCTGTAAAATTTTATCGATTTTCACAAAGCACTTGGAAGGCTGGCGTAGAGAAACATGAGATAGAAGGTCATACAGTCAAAATTTATAGTCTTGCAAAAACTATTGCTGATTGTTTTAAATTTCGTAACAAAATCGGGATAAATGTTGCCCGAGAAGCGCTGAAGGTTGCCATCAATGAAAAGCATGTTAAACCAAAAGATATTATGAAATATGCAAAGATTTGCCGTGTTGACAGAATAATTAAACCAATACTGGAAACTATGATATGAGGAAAGAAACAAAAAACATAGAGGCTTCAGTTAAGGCACAGCTAAAAAATAAAGCGAAAGAAAAAAATCGTCCGTTTGCGGAAATATTACAGTACTACGGCATGGAAAGATTTCTTTACAGGTTCAGTAAATCAAAATACGCCGATAAATTTGTGTTAAAAGGCGCGCTCTTGTTCGCAGTATGGCAAATACCTGAAAGGCGCATCACACTTGATATTGACTTTTTGGGGCATTTCGATAATCAAGTAGCAGCTATTGAAACGGTGTTAAGAGATGTGTGTAATGTTTCTGTAGATCCTGATGGAATTAAGTTTGACTCAACTATCGTTCGAGGACGCAAGATTAAAGAAGATGCTGACTACGAAGGAGTACGTGTAAAATTTACCGGTTTTTTAGACCGTGCAAGAATTCCCATGCAAATCGATGTAGGTTTTGGCGACATTGTATATCCAAAGACCACGGTTATTGATTATCCGGCTATCCTCGATTTTCCTAAACCGCGTTTGAGTGGGTATTCCCAAGAAAGCGTTATCAGTGAAAAGTTTGAAGCCATGATCAAGCTCGGACTCTTGAACAGTAGGATGAAAGATTTTTATGATATCTGGCTCATGATGAGGCAATTTGAATTTAAGGGAACAAATATTACCAACGCGATAGTGAAAACATTTAATCATCGAAAAACAGATATCCCTAAAAATAAGCCTTTGTTTGATGACGAAATTTATGATGAGAACTCTGACCAACAGACGCTCTGGAACGCTTTTTTGAAAAAGGATGATATTCAGCACGCTCCGAAAACGTTGTCTGGTATAGCGAAAGAGATAGAAGATTTTCTTTTTGAGCCCATCATAGCACTTAACGAAAATATTAAGTTCGATAAAACATGGAAGTCGCCAAAGGGATGGGAATGAAAACCTTCGCCATCGGTGACATTCACGGCACCCACAAGGCAATGATGCAGTGTTTTGAGCGATCAAAATTTGATCATGAAAAAGACCGGATTATTGTGATAGGCGACGTTTGTGACGGATATCCGGAAGTCAAACAGTGCATTGATGAGCTTTTGAAAATTGAGCACTGCAATCTAGTCATTGGAAATCATGATATGTGGGCGCTTGATTGGGCGCTCAAAGGTGATATGCCGAAAATATGGACAAGCCAAGGCGGTGATCGCACAATAGCCTCATATAACGGCGGCTCTATGTCGAAGGATCATATTGAGTTTTTAAGGAGTGGGAAACTTTGGATTGAACGTGAAGATCAGGTATTTGTACATGGAGGATTCAATCCCGATGTATTACTTAAAACCCATAGCGCACAAATGTTGGTTTGGGATAGAACCCTTCTTGACATGGCATGGAAAAAACATATAGCCGGTCGTAAATGCCAACTAAGTAGGTACAAGGACATATTTGTTGGACATACAACAACAGAGCTTTACAATACGTTACAACCGATCCATGCGTGTAATGTATGGAACCTTGATACCGGTGCCGGGTGGTCAGGCAAACTCACGATAATGGATGTTGACACGAAGGAATACTGGCAATCTGATTTATCAAAAGATTTATATGGCGGATTGCCGAAACAACTATAAATTGGAGTAGATTTTTATGGGAACAACAACATTTTTTCTCAGACTTAATGATTGCGGAAAACCGTTACATAAGATGAGCAAGAAAGAATTGGAAGAATTAAACAATATCACTCCTTACGATGATAAACCTTATAAAGGTGGCTGGTTGGTACCTTTGGAACTGCACAATGGCAATGTTAACGTTTTGGTGTTTTGGAAAGGCAGGCTAATGAAAATCGAAGACGCCCCTAAAGTTTTAAACAAGAAATATTACGATAAGTATCGGGGTAAGACACTGAATAAATATGAATGGACGATGCTTAAGAGGTATTTGTTAGCGGAAATCGAGCATCTTGATAAAGAGTTTAAGAAGGCCCGACGGAAGAATAAAAGCAAATGTGACACAAAGAGGACAAGCGGGACATAGATAATCATGAAAAGGAAGCATTAAAGTTATGGGTGGGTTTACCATTAGATAAAAGACAACTGCTATTAAGCAACGTCTGGTGCGGGAAATGTCAGTAATGTTAACAGAGATTTTAATGAAGGTTAGCAAGGGGACTTGTTCCAGATCCTTCGACTCCCCCTCGCATAAGCTCGGGGTCGCTCAGGATGACAATACTTGGCACGTTAAAACGTGCCCTACTGGTTCCTTGCTGAGTTTGATTGTCATCGGTAAACTTCTCTCCTATCCCCGATGTCCAGTACCACAACCGTTAATATCTTCTTTTCAATCGTATATATGATCCTGTAAACTCTGACTCTATAAGACCATTTTCCTTTCAAGAACAATTTTAAAGGTTTCCCCTGCATGGGATCCCCTGAAAGCGATAACAGCACATTCCTTACCCTTTTAAAATGGGAGTCATTAGTTTTGTGAAGATATTTGTACTCTTTCCTAGCCGTATTAGTTAGAACTACTTTATACAATGCCAAACTCCTTATCAATCTCATCTAAAGACCGAATATTACCATTTTTGACATCTTCTTCCGCGGCTTTAATCTTTTTCCTGAGACCGGTATTGGAAAGTATGTCAAACGTCTCTAGCAGGCTTTCATAATCCTCTATGGACATCATAAGAGCGGCCGGTTTACCTCTTTTTGTTACAACAAAACGAGTCATTTTAGAATCTATCTCACTAATAACCTTGGGAAGATTTGGCCTTAATTGTTTTAATGTTATACTTTTGGTCATTTTACACCTCCAAAATAAGTGCACATTATAGTGTATACTTAGTCAAACGGAGAATCTTAAATTGAAAGTTCCTTGAAAAATCAAACTATAGCTTTGATATTTCATGGTAATCATCATACAAAAGTACAGCTAGTATAGTGTAAAAACCATCGGTCATCAGTTGTCAATTATCAGGTTTTAGTTGGGGACTTGAGGGAAGGTCCGGGGCGAAAACAGCTATCAGGATTCAGGTGTCAGAGAAAGGCTAGAGGCACTTGAGCATAATTCCGGGGACACAATACTTAATTCATAATTCCGTAAACGTGGATAATTAATTAAGTATTGTATCCCCGGAATAACCACCACAAAAAACAAAAAAATAGGGCGGGTTTTTAAATAACCCGCCCTATCCTAAACTAAATTATAGAACAATATAACTAGAATGATACACTTACATCTACATCCACAACGTGTTGATCATATCTTCTATTACCGAGGTTTGAGGCCCTCTGGTGGAACCTGTAACCTGCTCCTGCTGATAACCAATCTTTTATGTTATAGTCAAGTCCAATGCCTGCGGCCCATTCAAAATCATCCCTTTCCTTGTCTATACCGGCAGCCTTCTCCGGATAGTAGTTATGAAAAAGCATGAGTTCACCTTTTGCCGACAAATCGCGGAACTGACCGCCAAAACGGTAGTTTATATCCGACAGAAAATGGTCACCAGTATAATAATTGTTGTTGTCATAGACAGATTCGTACGCTTCTCTGTTATAGGAAAACGTGATATCCGTACGATCGTTAAACGCGTACATTAAAGCGACATGAGCAACAGCGTTATTAAAAGTAGGATTGTCTGAGCTCTTATACTTTTTATAGCCATATCCACCTTTGATTATACCTGTTAACTTCGCTGTCAATTCTCCTTTTAAACCGGCCATTATTTTATACTGATTACCGTTTCTACCATCCACACTTTTATACTCTAAATTCTTGTAATTAAATTCCAACAGAGCCTTTGTTTTTGGCTGGATCTCAAAATAACCTATGCCCCAAACACCGTTTTCATATCTGTTTTCGTTTTTCAAGGTATTAGCGAGATATTCGACGATATAGTACCTGTAACCAATATCGTAGCTCAGTTTATTAAAGTCCATTCCCAACACAGCCTCGGCTGTATCGATTTTTCTCAATGTCCGAGTGTCAAACTCTGTACCGGCACGAGATGAGGTAAATTCAAATCTGTTGTTTACGTCCAGCGTATATCGGTTGAAATCGAGTTCCACCCCGGCACGGGCGTCATGGTTACCATAGTTTTGATCATTGTATTTTCCAAATACACCAAACTCACCA
>CAYZXR010000051.1:0-2376 GCA_964482475.1 uncultured Planctomycetia bacterium
AAAAATAGCGGGTTCTCCTGTAAGGTCAAGCGCGAAACGATCTGCCTGCTTTTCAAGTATTCTGGAGAAAAGATTCTGCAGAGGCAAAACAGCAAGACTAAAAACCATTAAAAGAAATATAAGTATCGGAAATATCGAGAGATCAGAATTACCTGAGGCACCAAAAAGCATCGACACACGTCCGAGCACAAGATAAAGCAAGTAAAATCCGACCGTTGTTACAACCCCTGAAAATGCCAAGAGTTGCCATATGTGACGAAATTTATGATGACCAAACTCATGTGCGACTACCATCTCTATCTCAGAATGAGTAAATTCATCAGTAAGTGTATCCGCAAGTATAACTTTACGGCTTTTTCCAAGCCCTACGAGAGCGGCATTGGCTTTTTTGGTTTTTTTACTAAAATCTATTCGACAAATATCCATCAACGATATTCCGGCCGCTCTGGAAAGAGCGATCAGTCGACCCCTTAGCTCCTCGTCCTCCACCGGAAGATAATGGAAAAAAAGTGGAACGACAATTACAGGAGCAATCCTCGTTAATACTACAGAAAACAGTATCCAGACAAAGGCCAATGCCAGCGGCCACCAATTAGGACAGCTGCGAAGTAAAAGATAAAACACCTCGATCCCAATAACCGCGACCATAAATGTTAATACCGCACTTTTTACTTGATCTCCGCACCACGCAAGAAGCTTCTGATCAGAAAGTCCAAAACAATGTTCAATGTAGAACGCACTATAGATATTCAAGGGAAGACTGGTGATATACATGAAGAACAAAAAGACCGTGGAATAAATAAAACAAACTACGAAAAAATTATTTGAGACCTCTCTGGCCGCATTTGCAACAGAAATTGAAAAAAATGCCTGAAATACGGCCAGAGCTACAACTGTCAACACCAGATCAATAAGAAAAATACGTGTTTTTATTACAGAATAGTGTTTGGATCTTGCTACCGGATCCGCTTCACTCATTTTCTCGAACCTATCGCCTGTAAAGCTTGTTCCGCTTTTTTTCTAACCTTTGTAGATTCTGTCTTTTTCAAGGGTTCAAGAAGCGCTTTTTCCTTTTGGCCTCCAACTTCACCCAACACTTCGATAGACGCAAGTTTTACGGCTATATGCTCGTCGTCAATATGCTTTTTTGCCGTTTCAAGAGCCTTCGGACTATGTCTTTCACCAAGTTCGAGAATAGCACAACTGGCAACACGCGGACTAACATTATCAGCGGCTTTAACAAGATATTCATCAGCAGAAGGACTCTTAATCGCCCCAATGTTTTTTACCGCTGCAACACGTATTCCAAGTTCAGGATCAGCCGTCATTGCTCCGAGCGGCTGCAAGCATTCCGTTGTACCGATATTCCCAAGCGCCTTCACTACTTCGGATCTAACGCTCGAATCCACATCATGCGCTAATGGAGCAATGTATTGCACTGCTTCAGCAGACTTTATTTTACCAAGCGCTGCCACGGCATACCTTCTCACGCGAGAATCATTATCCTTCAAGACACCTATAAAAACTTTAATATCCCCCTTGGATGCTGTCTTCGCCAACGCGCGAACAGCATTAAATCTCACTTCAGGATCATAATCTAAAAGAAGACCTTTTAGCGGTTCAATTGATTTCTTAGTACCTATCTCTCTCAATGTCCTAGCGGCTTCGCGCCGAACACGTGGATCTCTATCCGTCAACATGGCATCAACTTGGCTCTCAACTGATTGATCTCCAGACGCTCCTATTACGCGTAAAGCCGCGACGCGAACAGAGGCATTCCTCTTATCATCAAGCAACGGTAAAACATAGGGAACAGCTTCTGCCCCGCAAGAGATAAGCGCTCTCTGGGCATCAACTCTGTCTTTTTTTTCATAAAGCTGTGACGCCAATCTTTTTATCTTGTAATTCGTCTCTCCCGCGTACGCTGATGTGCAAATCGCAACAACACATAAAATGACAACCGCTGAAATGATTTTTTTCATTGGAGCTCCTCCATTTTCTAATAAACAATTCTACTTTTTTGAACTTTTCTTTTTAGTTTTTTTACTGCTATTTTTTACTTTAGTTATAGCTTTCTTTTTCTTTTGCTCTTCAGCTTGAATTTTATCCAGCCGTTTCTTGTATTTATCCATACCCGGGATATCCAGAGTTCCCTTCTGAAGCTTGGCGGCAATTTCTTTGCCAATCTCGTGATACAATCTTTCTCTCTGAACAGTGCCTCCGAGTATATCCATTTGTATTTTTAAAACTTTGGACATCATAACCAGGCTTTCTTCACCTTTTTTAGCTGCTTCTCCTACCTCATTTCCAAACTTCTTCATCACAGGACCATACTTCTCCATAACTTTACTAAGATCATTTTTCTTTGCCATTTTT
>CAYZXR010000051.1:2476-7758 GCA_964482475.1 uncultured Planctomycetia bacterium
AAGTACTCTTCTCTCGTATATCTGTACTTGCAAATTTTCCTTTTTGATTTCGCTATGAAGTCTACCAAAACTTTTACTTCCTCGGAATGATATGCCTCATTTATCCTATTCAACGCGTCTTCCTGGCTCAGCTCAGAAAGAAAAAGAAGCTTATACGCCTCTTTAATCTCTCTAATAGATTCTCTTGGCATACCGGAACGCCTGAGACCAACAAGATTGATTCCTCTTATCACGGAAGGCCCCCGCACCACCATATAGGGAGGAACGTCCTGGTTTACACCGGTAAATCCCCCTATCATGGAACAACACCCAATGCGACAGAACTGATGTACCACCACATTCCCGGAAATAAACGCGGCATCAGCCACTTCTACGTATCCGGCCAACAACGCACCATTCGCGATTATTGTATTATTGCCGATTTCGCAATTATGCCCCACATGAGCCTGAACCATCAGCATGTTATTATCACCAACAACCGTAGCACTTCCTTCTTTTGTCCCGCGGTGTATTGTTACGTATTCCCGTATGATATTATTTTTTCCGATCCTGGTAAATGTTTCCTCGCCTGAATAGGCGAAATCTTGCGGCGTGTGCCCTATAACAGCCCCCATATGGACAACTGTATTTTCTCCTATCTCGGTGCCTTTGCAAATGTATCCATTCGCCATTATAGTAACCCCAGGATGGAGACACACTCCTTCTTCAATGATCACATTGGGTCCGATTTCGACAGACGGATCTATCTCCGCATTTTTTGAAACAATGGCCGTTTTATGCGCTTTCAATTGTCTCTATCCTTTCGTTTTGTCCAGCTGATCGACGAGATCATTAATGATATCAGCCACCGGCTTCAAGTCATGGTCTTTCTTTATTTGAAGACGTACCGAATAATCTCCGTCATCAATCTTCTTCAAGTCCTCTTCCAGCCTTTCCAACGGAGCAAGGAACCGATAAGACAAGATAAAAGCCCAAGTGCTTATCAGCGCGAACACCACCGGTAAACCTATCCCCAGAAGGATATTAATACGCTGAATGACCGGCATAAGATCTCGTGCGATAATATCGGGTAATGCTATTTGGTCGGCCATAATAGTAAGAATGACATAGTATAGACATCCTCCCACAAACACCGTAGGAATGATCATAGAAAGAATAATTATGACAAGATAATGCGTCTGTAATGATCTATTTAGATATTTGATGGCTCCTCCTTTTGTTCTCCCCTAAAAAATGGTATTTTTGACAACCACCGAAGATATCCCGCGCTTGATTTTCCCTCTTCCTTAGCTTTAGGAACAACTACCCCGAGAAATCCGAGCGTTATATCACCGTAGTAGGCAACAGCACTTGTTTTTGTGCTATCCGCATCCGTCATAAATGCCACGGCAACTACATCTTTTTTCAGGTCCTCACCGAAAAGATCCAGATAATCTTGAACAATGTTGCGCTCTTCATGTTTCCATTCTTCCGATACCCCCGATTCCAAGACCATAAGCTTCACATTTTTCGTATACGGGCTATCTGAAACCTTTCCAACTGGCAATCCCTCAGCCCAAACATATTGTATAGCTCTAGAGTTAAGAAAAAATCTGGAATAAAACACCACATATACCTGAGCCGCAAAATCAAATTCCTTTTTTCTATCCAAGGCTTCTTCTAGCTTGCGTTCAGGAAATTTTCCAACAATCCAGTCCCATGAAACAAAGGGTCTTTTTTTATAGGCGAGTTTTTTTTCAAAATAAAGCGTTGATGCTGAATTTTCCCCGACGGCTCTCACACATTGCTTACCCTTGTGTTCCGTGATGGAATAAACCGTCTTGTATCGTGAAAGTGCCTTTTCGTCCCATTCTTCGATACTATCGTCCGAGTGGAATAAAAATTGTTTTACTGTCGCGTGCATTACACCGGCAGGGCCGCCGCCAACACTTGTGAAAAATGCTTTACCCGCAAACACCAGGACTGCAATAATCACCAAAATTAGAACTATGAGTCCTACCAGTTTTTTCAATTCACCCTCTTTAAACTTTGCTCACACCGAACTCATTCGTCATGCTAGTTACTATTGTATTCTATAGACAAAAAAAGTCAATACGTCTTAAGCGACAATCTGAATATCTTTGATATTTAATTGAATCGTTTCTACCCCACCCCAATCATTAACAGATGGCGTATACGCGAGATTTATAACATTATTCTTCTTTGGTTTGCTTATTTTTCGCCGGTTAAAAGTGATAGCTTCACAAGTCAGGGTTCTGCATGTCGCCAAGAATTTAAAACCTCCCCTGCCGATATCTCTTGGGGCACTCTTCACGCTGATCTCGTTTGTCGCAAAAACGGGTTCGGCATTTTCCGGACCATACGGCATCAATAGCTTGATCTCTTTAACAAGTTTGAGTCCTATCTGAGAGAACGGGATACTCAAGTCTATCTTCAGCTCCGGTTTTGTTGCCTCTTTATTAGCTATTCCTTTCTTTACTATGCCGCTCAATGCCGCTCTGAAATTATCAACCTCATTTCTATTAATTTTTACTCCACATGCCGCCTCATGTCCCCCAAAAGCCACAAGATGTTCCTGCGCTTCCTTTATGGCCATAAATAAATTTACATTATCGGGACTTCTCCCGGACCCCTTCCCCTTTTCACCGTCAAGCGATATAAGAATGGTAGGAACACCGTACGTATCGACCAGTCGTGAAGCCACTATCCCCAAAACCCCCGGATGCCATCCATCTCCGGCCAGGACTATCGAGCCTGTTTCTCTCGGATCCACACCAGCTTCAACTAACGCGATAACGTTGTTCAATAAATCTTTTTCTATGCTCTGCCTGTTTTTATTTTCCTTATCAAGAATCGCCGCTATTTCACTGGCTCTAGCCGCGTCACGGCACATTAAAAGTTCGAGTGCCGTATCGGCAGACCCAACTCTTCCCATGGCATTTATACGCGGTCCTAGTGCAAAACCTATATGCGTTGATGTAATAGCATCTGCTTTCACCCGCGCAACACTCATTAACGCTTTAATGCCGCATTTATCAGTATCCTTAAGTGTTTTTAAGCCGGCTCTTGTCAATATACGGTTCTCACCGTTCATCGGCGCAACATCAGCTACTGTGCCGAGAGCCACAAGATCCAAATGTGCATTAACAATCTCGTCTTTTCCGTCCATAAGTGCTAAAGCAAGTTTGTACGCCACCCCCACACCGGCAAGACCTTTAAAGGGATATCCGCAATCCGGCTGATGTGTGTCAATTATAGCGTATGCAGGAGGTACTCCATCGCCCTTTATCTCATGATGATCGGTAATAATAACGTCTATTCCATAATCATTCGCGCACGCAACTTCATTAAAAGAATTGATACCACAATCAACAGTAACAATAAGACTCACATTCTGCTCCCTTGCCCACGCTACGCCCCTAACATTCATACCATATCCATCTTCAAGCCGATTAGGGATAAATGTCTCATGATCAGCTCCCAAGTCCTTAAGAATATATGACAGAAGTGCCGTTGAGGCCACACCGTCAACATCGTAGTCACCATATATCAATATCTTTTCGCCATTTTCTATCGATTCTTTTATGCGCGCGACAGCTTTCTTCATATCTTTCATCAAAAAAGGATCATGACAAGAGGAAAGCCCTCCAAAAAGAAAGGCCTGAGCCTGTTCCGAGGTTCGAATATTTCGATTAATAAGCAACTGGGCACAAAGCGGAGTAATGCCTAAGCTATCGCAAAGCACCATCTGCAATCGCTCATCAGCTTCACATGTTATCCACGCTTTCTTCATATCTTCCTATCCCCATTGGTCATTAATAAGATTTATCTATGTGGTCTTAGCTGCAGGTTCAACATGAACTATAATTTCTCTAACTCTCGAAATAGACTTAAAAATGTCTCTTCTGATACACACAGTTATGAGATGCCCTTCTTTCACTGTTCTGTCTCCATCAACCCCTACCGTTATTTCGACAAAAAGTTCTATCCCTGATTTTCGGGCCATTACTCGACGGACTTCCTGCACACCATCACAAGCCTTAGCCACTTCTTCAATCTTTAGTCTTAGTTCTTCAGGAGGCGCGGCGTCCATAAGATCATCATAGGCCACATGAAATGATTCTATTCCCATTTTTAATATGAAACCGGCAACCACTATGCCAGCAAGGGGATCCATAAAGGTCCATCCCAGTTTTGCGCCTGCTATACCCACTAACGCGGCGATAGATGAAAGAACATCACTGCGATGATGATAAGCATCAGCCTTCAAAGCACTGCTGCCTATTCTGTTTCCAACAACTATCACACGTCTATAAGTAATTTCCTTAACAAGAATGGAAAGACAAGCCACTATAAGTGCTATGCTTCGCGGTGGAGGGACTTTTCCGGTCACTAATATCCTGGCCGAACTGTAGGCAATGCCGACTCCAACCAAGATAAGTACTAAGGATACTGTTTTAGCGGCTATAGATTCAGCTTTTCCATGTCCGAAAGGATGGTGAGCATCCGCGGGTTTCTGCGCGATTTTGAACCCGACAAATACGGCAATACTGGTTAGACTATCACTAGCAGTATGCACAGCATCGGCAACCATCGCCTGTGATCGTCCAAAAATACCAGCAAACATCTTCACTGCGAAGAGCAGAATATTGGTAAAAATGCCTAGCCATGCGGCCTTCTTCCCCTCTTCGTAATCGTGGGCAATAATACTGGTCATTTTCGCTTACCGAACGATTTCCTCGACGGCCAGTCTATCAGAAGCGGACTGGCAATAAATATCGATGAATATGTACCCACAATCACACCTACCAGAAGAACAAATGAGAAATCATTGATAACTTCCCCGCCAAATATAAATAAGGCTAAGACAACAAGAAGGGTCGTCAATGATGTTAACACTGTTCGTGACAAAGTCTGATTTATGCTCGTATTTATTATTTCTTCCTGTCCGGCTTTACGCATGAATTTGCGGTCCTCCCGGATCCTGTCAAAAAGAACGATCGTATCGTTGATCGAATAACCGACAACCGTCAGCAGTGCGGCAACGACTGGCAACGATATTTCCCTCCCCGTAAAGGCAATAAGGCCTAAACAAACCATGACATCATGAAGAAGAGCAATAATAGCTGTAACGGCGAACCTGAATTCAAAACGAAAAGATATGTATATACATATCCCTATCATCGCGAAAATAAGCGCTTTTACCGCCGCTCGACGCAGATCTTCGCCAACAACCGGCCCAACCGCTTCAACACGCATTACCTCAAAAGAAACGTTTTCAA
>CAYZXR010000052.1:0-7728 GCA_964482475.1 uncultured Planctomycetia bacterium
TCGCCGGCAAAGGCACAACATTTATTATGAAATTTCCTGTGGTGACTGAAGACATTCTGGCTGGTGATGCCGTTCAAGCAGCTGAAAATATAGTTCAAGAGATTCCTGCGCAGATAAAGAAAAATTTTGTTAAACGTAATCTTGTAGATGCTAACTCTTCTATGCCTGTTATTGGTACTTTCATGGGAGAGGAGATAGAGTTCACGGTTGAAGGGTTGGGCCGGTGTGACGCTCTTATGCGACAAGTGGGTGAGACTTTTGAAGTTAAAAAAGAATTTGCGCAGTTCGCCCTAGAAACACTTCATAGTATGCTTAAAAATGCTAAAAAGGTTGGGATTGAGATTGACTTGATGACGAATCAAAATTTATTTTATGAAAATGTGTTTGATAGAATTATTGAAGTTAATGACAGCATAGAAGATGGGATAGAAATTTTTTCTAACATAGAAGATAATACGGATGTAAGAAAGGAAATTCTTAATTTGTTTTCCGAAAATCTTGATTTAGCACGGGGGGGTATGTTTGAGAAGTTTTGGTCTAAGGTAGCCTCTACTATTCCTCATGAAATGTTGTTACGTGAGGATGTTCAAGCCAAACTCAGAACTTTGGTGGAATTGGATGTACGTTATGATATTTTAAAAACCATGCTGAAGAATTTTTCAAGCGAGGGGAATGCAAGTATCTTTGGACAGGAGCTTTTTGATATAAATGGAGAGTTTTCGCGAGAGTTGACGGAGGTTAGAAAATTCTTAGCGGATGAAAGCAAGCGAAGATCTAATGTGAAGGATTTTTCACACGTTAAATTTGATGTTGAGGAAAATAAGGTTCTTTTGATAAATACCGATAAAACTCTTTTAACCGTGATTTTGAATGAATTAGTGACAAACGCATTGGAAAGTCTTTCTTCAGAAGAAGGAATGGTTGAAGGTAATGTGTCCTTAAGGGCAAAGAAGAAAGGCAATATTCTAGAAATTATAATTTCCGATTCGGGGCAAGGTATTTCATCGGATGAAATTAGACATATGGATTTCATAGGGTACTCTACCAAAAAGGATATTTTCGAAAGCACTTATGGTCCGGGAGCTGAAGGTGGAAGAGGCCTGGGTACTTGCGTTATGATGCAGGCTGTCAAAATGCTTAAGGGTGTCGTAAAAGTGGCTTCTGAAGTGGGGGAGGGAACTACAGTTACTGTTAATTTTCCCCTATACGATGACGTATCAATTAGTGCGGATGAATTGGAGGTTAAGGATGAGCAAGCTCTGCCCGTTACTCCGATTCAGGATAATTTCGATGCTAAGATTTTTCATGACAACATCATACGTACACAGTTAGACGAAGAAAGGCCGCTTGATTTTATCGCGATAAATACCAGTTTTATTAAAGGTTATTCAGATAAGACTAAAAAGGGTGATGGTCAGCGCGCGGCTATGATCGAATTGATTTCGGAAATGCAGAGATTTTTAACTAAAGGAACAGACAAGAAAATTGAGTGGATCATAGGGGATAGTAAGTTAGTGACTGACGCGGTGATGGCAAAAAAATCTAATGCTCGAGGTCTGGTCCTTGGAAGCATTGAAACAGTGGATATGATCGAAATGTTTCTTAGAAGGGTAGGTCGTGAAAATGACGAGAATGTTGTTCTTGCCGGTGTTGATGACAAGGATATGGCTGAAATGGGATATGTGCCCATTATGGAGATGTTGCGCGTGATGTTGGACGTATTTAGGGTAAGGGATTTGACGGATAGTGAGATCGCGAGGATGAAAAATGATCATCCGCTTTTGGGAATAAGTTCCCTTTCAAAATGGAGAATTATGTTTGCGCCCAAAGCTGAAGCTATGGAATATGGGGAGCTCAAAAAACTTTATGCCGCTGACTGTTACGCATAAAGTGTGATTGACCAAATTGTAAGCATATGTGGTAGCAATTTAAAGATAACTAAATGAATAAAAATTTCATAACAAAAAAATATTGGTTTAAATTCATTGCAATGATCGTGATCTTTGCGTTCATTGTCAGTGATTTTTCCTATGCTATCACATCCGATTGTAGTGAGGGTGGATCTTGCCATACGCTTGCGGTATCTTCCCCGTTCCAACCTCCCGCATGGATAGAACAGAGGAAGGACGATGATGGCAAATATATTCTCGTGGTGGATTCCAAAAGTGAACTAGAATTTATCGATGGTTTTCCTGAAAATGCGGGCTTTGTTTATTTGAGGTTTTTGATAGCTCAAATAATGGAAGAGTATCATGGGGTTATTAACGCGAGTGGATTGGTAGATCTCATTGGGGAACATCTGGAACATATTGATTTTACAGGATGTCTTTGGGAAAATATTTATGAGGATGGTGATTCTTTTTGTCTTCCGTGTATGACGATGGAAGGACAAGGCTTTGTGTTGACACTCGTACGTTTTTATCTTACAGAAAATAGAGAACGTTATGAAAAGAACAAGAATTTCGCATCTAGACCTATTGGGAACGGTTCGGTGCGAATGATATGCGAGAAAAATGATCTTTTAAGAGGTAGCGATGTGTTAATGAGGTATGTTGAAGTGTTGAGGGGCCAAACATCGTTGATAGAGATCATGAAATCACCTCAGGAGTTTGAAAATGTTTTTTTTAAACCTTTATATCACATACTGTTTTACAGTTTGGGCGTAGACTTTGATGGGTCTGAGGATTTTGTAAGACGTGGATGTGAGATAATCAAGGAAGAAGGAGTTCTTGTTCTCAGGAACAGGATGATCGAGAGAGATGATAGCCTGTACAATGATTTCAAAAAGATAAAACTTAAAAATGAAACAAGTGAAGCATCTATCGGGTTTTATGGGGTGCTGTTTTTCTTGTTGTACAACACTCTCGAATATAATTATTTACTCCGAGAGCCGATTGAAAATCTGTACTATGAAGCTTGCAAGAAAGAACTTTTCCCTGGATCTGAAGATTTCACAGGCGCGGAGCGAGGTATACATCACAAGGGAGAAGAAGTTTTTGAAATTGGTGGCCGAAGATTTACTATTGGTAATCTTAGAGATTGGAATGTGACTGCGTCTACAGAAAAGAAAGATGATTTAGAGTGGATGATAGAAAAAGCTAGGCGAGAACGTAAAGAAATAAGGGAAGTCTTTTTCTGGCCGGCAGAGCACTTATATAGCGAATTTATAAAAACTAGGACCGCGAATGAAATTGCACTTGGTAAAAGAGGCATATCGCATCATATCCAGGGGCATAGTTTCGTGCAGCATTATCCGAAGAGGTTACTTTTTGAGGGCAAGAACGCGCATTTTATGGATTCAATAATGTATCAATCCGGGGAAACTGAGCCTAAAAATGCTACAAAGACGTATAACGCCCGGAAAATTGCCGAAGCAGTTAGAGTGTGGGCAGAGGTGGGTCCCGAAGTCGCGGGTGCGGTTGCGAGATTTTTAGACACAGCCACTGTGGTTGAACTTGATATGGATACGATGCTTCTTGTGTCTGACCCAGAGGCAAATGTTGTACGGCCCTTACAGATAGGAAGAAGCAGGAAAGTTTTCTATCTTTCAAGGCAATACCTGGACAGCCTCGATATCAATAATCCCGGTCATATGAGAGAACTCGCGTTTTATCTTAAACTTGGACAGAGTTTTCTAGATAAGTACGATATGATGGCGCGAGATTCAAATGATCAAAAAGATATAGAAAGAGGTCTTGAAAGTTTCAATGAACATTTTCTTCAGCTTTTAGGTAACAACAAACTTGTTGCTTTGGAGGAATTTAAAAAAAGGTTAAGTGAGTTCATGGAATCGGATTTTATCGTTAAGTATACAGATATCATGGAAGAAATACTGCAAAATGAACAGGAAATAGTGCGTATTCACAAAGAAATTCATAGAAAGAAATTTAATTTCAACAAAAAAAGAGCGGCCTTACAAGAAATATTTCAGACCAATTATGATCTTTTGACACAATATAGCGGATTAGGTATGGATAAAATGTCCTATAGGATATATAACCGTATGAAGAATGCCGTGAAAGCATTGCAGAAACATGATCCGTCTGGGAAGATGCCGTATGATAGCCAGAGAACGCTGATCTTTACCGCGTTAAAATTCGGGTATTGGGAGGACTATCTCACAGAGCTTGAGAGTCTTTTGACCGGAAAAGGTTCTCGGTTTTCACCGGAAGAAGAAGTGTTTGCGAGGGATATGGCTATTCCGGTATCCGCGGAAGGTGATCACAGTTTTGAGAATGAATTGATGAAAGCGCTTCATTCCCAAATGGATGTTATGCAGCCAGACGAATATGACAAATATGTTAGAAAAACTGAAGAGTTATTGAGGAAAGCTCGTGAGCTTGTAACCTCAGCCAGGGGGAATAAAAACGCACCAAAGACAATTTTTGCCAAACTCGTTTGTGAACATCAAGTGATTGAGCTTGAGGGTCGGACGGATCGGGATGATCCCTGTTTGGAAATGGAGGAGGCCTTGAGAGCAGTATCGGAGGTAGCCTCGCAAATTACGGATTTGGATAAAGAAACACTTTTTAATATGTTTCGCGAAAGAGAGTTACAGTCAAGTACAGCTGTGTCGCCGCACCTAGCCCTTCCGCATATTGCACTTGCGCCCGGCAAACCGTACGAAATATTATTAGTGAGAGCCAAAGATGGAGTCAAATTTCCCGGTGCGGATAAACCGGTGAACGCGATGTTTGTGTTGATGGTACCCCGTGGTGAGGGTGAGGACGACACATTTCATTTGAAGATTATGAGTTCAATTGCTCGAGCGATGCAATCGGATTTTATAGACAAGTGGATGGAGGCCGCGAACGAAGAAGAAATGAGAGAACTAGTTTTTCGCAAGGAGAAGGCTCCAGCCAAAGAGAATGCCCCGCCCGGATCTATAAAAAGTGTTTTTGAATACTTATGTGAACACCGAACAGGTATAGATGATGCCCCCTCCGTAGGGGAAATAGCATTAAAATTGGAGCGTTCTCCTGCAACAATACAGCGTGATCTGATAGCGCTTCACCATTATCTCGGACTTATAGAAAAGACAGATGTACCCGAAAAAGCTATAGATGCTAGATACTACGTCACTGGACATGTAGTTAACCGGATGGAAGAGTTATTACCTGTACTTTCTGTATTTACCGGGTCAGACCTCCAGCCGAAAGTTGAAAAACTTGCCGAGGTATATAAATGTGACATTTTGCCGATACTCAATATGAAAAAAATGCCAACTACAGCTATGCTGGCCGACAGACACAGTGATGAGAAGCCGCTGGTTGATCAGCTTAAGATGCTTAGAGAGGAAGCTGATCATTTGAAAGAATTGCTGATCAATGTAGATAATCCAGGGATGGTGCATGTTATGATGCGCACTTACGGGTTGAGTGTCGCGGTTGCTCTTGAGAATCTGCCGCAAGACATGCACAAAACTATCATAATGGGGGTAAGAGGTGATCTTCAACAGTTGAACAAAACGTTGATACCGCTTGGTTTTATGGCTAAAATTAGTGGAGACATCAGTGGCGATAGAAAGTCGATAACACAAATGATGGTGGTGCATATAATAGAGAGAAGCGTGACTATAGACACACGTCGGGGTCCTGTCACGTCGCACAAACTTAGAGAGTATGAAAACCCTGATGATAAAAAACTTTTCGAACGTCATAGATTTAGACCGTACGCGAACGATCGTGCTTACGATTTGATGAATCGGCACGTGGATGTTGACCAGCGTTTTTCTTGGTATCAGGAGATGAGTGACAAAAAGGGTAAGAGCCCGGCAGAAACTTCTATCAGTTTGTTGGCAAGGGAAGCTTTTCGAAAAGATACTATGAAAGTTGACATTAAGGAAGTCGTGAGAATGCATGAGGAATTTATGTTAGCGTATGATGTTGAGTGGGAAGCCCGGCGTCGCATGCTTCGATTGGATGACGATTATGAAAGCCATGATGATCTAAGGGATATGCTATCAAGTCTCAAGGCGCTTAGTACCTCTAGCAGACCCTGGTATGCCTTTGGGTTCATTCTTCATAGCAAAGGAAGATTGCGAGAGGAGATGCTCCGTATAATGGCGAATGCGGATACTAAGGAAGAAGCAATAGATTGGGCGAAGAAGGTCGTGAAGACTGGAGATGAGGAAGCGTTGATACAGGGAGCGAAGAAGGCATTCGCAATTGTCGAAGAACAATGGATGGATCAACATAAGAAAGAACTTGTTATGCCAAAAAGGTCCGTGGGGTTTGAAGAAGCGGGTGATGTCGATCTTACTGTTTTATTGGATTCTGAAGATGTAGATGAGGACTATTCTGATCAATATACACAGGCCGAAAAGAGCGCGCAGGATTTTATTAATGCTTTGATCTACAGGATTGAAATGAAGGCTATGAACGTGCGACAAGAAAACGAAGATATTATTATTGGTATTGATGTGAGTTTGATACCGATAGAACAGAGAGGATCTGTTATAAATGGATTATTGAACAGGCTTAGTCATCTGCGGGACGAAAAGGGTTTTGGAAATATTATCATTCGGTGTGAGGAGGGTGTGGCCCTCGCCGGTGTTATTAAAGAAGAAATAAGGAAAGAACGTAAAGAGGGGAGGGACGTTCCCATGTCCAATATTATTTTGCTTGGATCTGGTAACGTGTTTGAAGAAAAAGATTTTGATCGTTTTAGGGAGAGTTCGAAACCTGAAGAACATGCTTTCTTTGCCGAGGTAGACAAAGAAAATATAAAGTCTAACAGTTATATTCGACTTATCTCGATGCTTACAATAGCCGTTAAACTTGCATTTGGCGAAACAGTATTGGCTGGGGATCATCCGAACGTTAGATTTTCTAAGAAGACGCCAGATAACTCCCGATATTATACGGTTGAGCTTGATGCGGAACCTTTTGATTACGCGGTACTTAAAAAGATGTATCAATTGCAGAGAAACTTGATCGACGTTCGCGCATAATTTTGGTAAAATCCACAAATAGTGATCTGCGCATACTTCCAAGACAGCTTAAGTGAATTTTTCACAATATAGTGTCATAACTTGACTGGCAGCCCTATTCAGCTATAATGGATATGGTCGTATGAGCTTTAAAATGATCATAAACATCAAAAAAAGGCGGTGGCATGCAGTTTTGTACGGTTATCAATTGCATCGATGGAAGAATTCAATTACCTGTGATCAAGTATCTGCAAAAACGATTCAATGTTGAATATGTTGATTCCATTACTGAATCCGGGATAAATCTTGTCTTGGCGGAAAGAGAGGATCCGGTTCTTATTCGGACTGTTATTGATAGAGTGACTATTTCAGTTGAGAAACATGACTCCGTGGGGATTGCTGTTGTGGGGCATTACGATTGTGTCAGAAATAAGGGATCTAAGGATGATCAGACCGTACATACAAAGAAGGCGATCGGGTTCCTTCGCGAGCAATATGAAAATATTAAAATAATAGGATTGTGGGTTGATGAGAATTGGGATGTACATGAGGTT
Source organism: uncultured Planctomycetia bacterium (assembly GCA_964482475.1). GTDB lineage: Bacteria > Omnitrophota > Gorgyraeia > Tantalellales > Tantalellaceae > JAHJBY01. The sequence continues at coordinate 7,486 of CAYZXR010000052.1, forward strand.
GTTTAGGAAGGATCTATCAAGAAGTAGAATAGTGTAAAAGCGTTTACTTTGACAGGGGAGTGGGTGTAATGAGCGATAAAGAGCCAGTAGTCAGTAGTTTGATAGGTGAAGCGTTGGATGTCGCGGGTCTGGTAGATTATCAGGAAGGTGCCGTGGTTTCCAAAACAGTGCTTAAGAAAGAGATCGGAAATGTTACACTTTTCGCGTTTGATAAAGGTCAGGGACTTAGTGAACATACCGCGC
>CAYZXR010000053.1:0-7696 GCA_964482475.1 uncultured Planctomycetia bacterium
CTATTTAATCTCCCTATTTAATCGCATATGATGACCAGGGAACAATGCTGATGTTCTTGTAACTGTGTTTTTCTGTGTCGTCGTATATTATCGTGGGGTTTTTAGTTTCAGCACTGAAGAGGTTTCACATAGTTTCGAGGACACAATACCTAATTTTCTGAGTGTTACAACTGTGTGCCCAAAACGTGCCCATTGAATATCCAGCTTGCAGAAAGCTACAGCAACTTACGGTAAACTACTGGACACCTTAACTTTTTCAATCATAAGCAGTTATTGTCATAAGTCGTTAGGTTAGAGGTAGTATCCTGGGTTCTTTTGCGGCGAGATAGACGAGACGAAAAAGGTTCCAGAATCCCCAGGGGCTCAAAAACCTCGCAGCCGGCTCGGTTTTTGTGTCCCTCGGACTTTTGCTTGGCATTTCTCTTGACGTATTTTTATGGGTTTTGAGAAGGAAAGGCACGGAGAGGCAGGGATGAGAACTGTATATAATTCCGGGGACATAATACTTAATTGTCCCCCAAGTCAAAGCTAGACCTGTCCCTGATGGGCGACACCACATTTTTATTTGATCCCGGATATTGCCTGTCGGCAATTCCGGGATGACGTCCGGATATTGCTTGTTGGCAATTCCGGGATGACGATTTTATCCATTAAATCATTAAACAATATTTCCTCTTGAAGGATAGTGAAGGTATAATGAATGGAGTTAACGATTAAGGAGGGGACAATGAAGAAGGTATTATCAATTTTATTTGTTATGGTGCTTGTTCTTAGCATGGCATCAGTGGCTATGGCCGAACAAAGAAGTCTTGGAGAAGATTCAAAAGCAGCCTGTAAAGCTACAGGTAAGTATACCGGTGGAGTTGTTACAGGTTCTGTGAATACTGTTGGTGAAGCTATTAATGGTACGACTAAAACGGCCATTAGTCCGATTAAGGCTTTTTGGAGAAGTATAATAGGCAAAGGTAAGCCACAGACGATAGTCACCGCTCCAATAAATGAAGGGGGGACAACCATAAAAGATGCTACAGTTAATACCGGCAAGACAGTTGTCGGACAGAAAAGATAAATAAGTGCCAAGATAAAAATTGGCATTAATAAGCTAAAGACGTTGCTTGGGCGACGTGCAAGACAAGGGGCTCAGAAAGCGATTAAGTTTTTTGGCCCCTTTTGGTTTAAAAGAAAAAATGATGGCTTTGTCCGCTTGACTTTGATAGAGGGGGGCTGTAACTTAGAATGAAGGCTCAAGAGAACAGTAGACTTGAGATAGAGGGTCGACACACATGAAGTTTCAAGGTAAATTTATCAGAAGAAGGTTACCTTTTTATTGTATTAAGTTCGGAGGGTAAGAAGTAAATGAAAATCGCTTATAAAATGATGACTTCTTATTTTGCAACCGGTGTTTTTGTATCGGTCCTGGGCGCAATCATTGTGTTCTTTCTGGTACAAGGCATTTTGCAAACAATGATAGTAGAGCATTTAAGCGCGACCGTTCAGTCGAGAAGTGTTCACATCGAAACGGTGATAAGGGGCTACAAGGACGATGTCACGGCGGTGGCAAGTGAAGGTGCTTTTAGAAATGCGGTGGACACAACTAAAGAGAACACTCAAGTAATAGAGGCGGCCAATAGAGAGATACAAGAGGTGTTGAAAGTCCATGCGAACATCACCAATATAAGCATTTTGAATAAAGAAGGAATAGTCATCGCGTCCACTTGCAAGCAACTAGGCGCGGATGAAAATGATAAGGAAATATTTATAAAAGGGATGGAAGGAGCTTATGCCGGAGACATACACTTTTCCAGATTTATTAGAAACGATGTTATCAATGTAGCCGCGCCAATACTGTCAAACGGTCAATCTGTGGGGATTGTTGATATAACTTTTAGCGCAAAAAAGATGCAAGAGATCATAGCAGATAGAACGGGGTTAGGTGCTACAGGCGAGGTGTCTCTGGAGAATAAAAAGGGATACATGATGTTGTCTGCACTCGCGCGTAAAACTTACAGAGGAGATAAGAGATTAGGAGCACATGACCTTGTGCAGCCGATGCAGTGGATTCTTGAGGCAGACCTTTCGAAGAAAGCTGTTTTGGATCCGCCAATGTTGCCAATAAAAATTATAATGTTTGCGGTTATAGTCTCTGCTCCTGTTTTATCAGGATTAATAGGATTTTTCATTAGCGTTCCTGTTATCGCCGGTCCGCTTTCGGAGTTGCGTAAAGGAGCGAAAATTATTGGTGCTGGCAATTTAGATCATAGAGTGAGAACTGAAGCAGATGATGAAGTAGGTCAACTTTCACGGGCATTTGACAAAATGATCAATGATTTAAAGAAAGTTGTTGTTTCCAAGAATTATGTGGATAACATCGTCAACAGTATGGCGGACATGCTAATAGTAATAAAGCCTGATGGAAACATTGAGAAAGCCAACAAAGCAGTACTGGACAACTTGGGATATGATGAAGAAGACTTAAAGGGGCAGCGTATAGGATTTTTGTTTCAAGAAGAAGAAATAGCACTCAAGGGAACCAAGTTCGAGAAACTCATGGAAGGCGCTACAGTAAAGGACTATGCGGTAGATTTTAAGGCAAAAGATGGTAAAAAAATTCCTGTAATTTTAAGCGGTTCAGCTATAAGGGCAACATCATGTTCGCATGTAGGCCTCTCTGAGGAGTGTCCAACATTTCAAGAGAAAGGAAGACATTGTAAAGCTATTCTGAGAATAGTTTGTGTGGCAAAAGATATCCCGGAAGGAAGAAGAAGAGAAGACAACCCCGACACCAAAGATTTTGAGATAGAGGATCGACAAACATGAGGCTTCAAGGTAATTCTGCAAAGAGCCGGCTGTCTTTTTTGTTGTATCAAGTCCGGAGGGTAAGAATTAAATGAAAATAGCTCATAAAATGATGACTTCTTTTTTGGTGGTCTCTACTTTTGTAGCAGTCCTAGGAGTGGGCATTGTGTTCTTTGTGGTACAAGGCATTTTGCAAATAATGGTAGTGGAGCATTTAAACGCGACCGTTCAGTCGAGAGGTGTCCACATCGAAACGGTGGTAAGGGGCTACAAGGACGATGCCGTGGCGGTGGCAAACGAAGATGCTTTTAGAAATGCGGTGGACGCAATCAAAGAGAACACTCAAGCAATAGAGGCGGCCAATAGAGAGATGCAAGAGGTGGTGAACGTTCATGTGAACATCACCGATATCAGCATTTTGAATAAAGAAGGAATAGTCATCGCGTCCACCCGCAAACAAATAGGTGTGGATGAAAATGATAAGGAAATGTTTATAAAAGGGATGGAAGGAGCTTATGCCGGAGACATATACTTTTCCAGATTCATTAGAAACAATGTTATCAATGTAACCGCGCCAATATTGTCAAACGGTCAATCTGCGGGGATTGTTGATATAACTTTTAGCGCAAAAGAGATGCAAGAGATCATAGCAGATAGAACAGGGTTAGGTGCCACAGGCGAGGTATATCTAGAGAATAAAAATGGATACATGATGTTGTCTTCACTCGCGCGCAGAAATTACAGAGGAGATAAGAGATTAGGATCACATGGTCTTGTGCAGCCGATGCAGTGGATGCTTACGGCAGACCTTTCGAAGAAAGCTGTCTTGGATCCGCCGATGTTGCCGCTAAAAATTATAATGTTTATAATTATAGTCGCTGCTCCTGTTTTATCAGGATTAATAGGATTTTTCATTAGCGTTCCTGTTATTGCCGGTCCGCTTTTGAAGTTGCGTAAAGGAGCGAACATTATTGGTTCCGGGGATATGGATTATAAGGTGCGAACTGAAGCAAAAGATGAAATAGGTCAACTTTCACGGGCATTTGATAAAATGATCAATGATTTAAAGAAAGTTGTTGTTTCCAAGCATTATGTGGATAACATTGTCAACAGTATGGCTGATATGCTAATAGTAATAAAGCCTAATGGAAACATTGAGAAAGCCAACAAAGCAGTACTGGATAGCCTGGGATATGATGAAGAAGATTTAGTGGGGCAGCGTATAGGACTTTTGTTTCAAGAAGAAGAAATCGCACTCAAGGGGACCAAGTTCGAGAAACTCATGGAAGGCGCTACAGTAAAGGACTATGCGGTAGATTTTAAGGCAAAAGATGGTAAAAAAATTCCTGTAATTTTAAGCGGTTCAGCTATAAGGGCAACATCATGTTCGCATGTAGGCCTCTCTGAGGAGTGTCCAACATTTCAAGAGAAAGGAAAACATTGTAAAGATATTCTGAGAATAGTTTGTGTGGCAAAAGATATCCCGGGAGGAAGAAGAAAAGGAGATAACCCCGATACCAAAGATTCTGAGATAGAGGATCGACAAACATGAGGCTTCAAGATAACCTTGCAAAGAGCTGGCTATTTTTTTTGTTGTATCAAGCTCGGAGGGTAAGAATTAAATGAAAATAGCTCATAAAATGATGACTTCTTTTTTTCTGACAGCTGTTCTCTGCTCATTTGTAGGCACTACTATTGTGTTCTATGCGGAAAAGGATAATTTAAAGACAATGGTAGATGAGCATTTGAGTACCACTGTTCAATCAAGAGGGGACCATATTGAAACAGTAATAGAAGGGTATAAGGATACAATTTTGGTATTGGCAGAAAAAAAAGCTTTTATTAACGCGGTGGATACAACCGGGGGGTCGACACAAGATACAGAGGAGGCAAACAGAGAGATAAAGACCATATTAAAAACTCACACGGATATTGTTAACATTAGTGTTATAAACAAAGACGGTATAATCGCAGCGTCAAGCGGTAAGAATATCGGGGATGACAAAAGTAACGACGAGGTTTTCTTAAAGGGAAAGGATGGAGTTTATTCCGGGGATATATATTTTTCTAGACTTGAAAGAGGCGAAGTTGTTTGCATTGCCGCACCGATATTGGTAGCAGGAAAAGTTGTGGGAGTTGTTGATAGCGCCTTTAGCGTGAAAGAGATACAGGGGATCATAACGAATAAAATGGGATTGGGCGAGACAGGCGAGATGTACCTAGGAAATAGCAAGGGGCTTATGATGTTGTCTTCTCACGTGAGAAGACAGAAAAGAATAAGTAATCTTTTGAGCGCGCAGGACACTATACAGCCGATGCAGTGGGTGCTTGTGGCAGAGATTTCAGAAATAGCCGCGTTGACGCCGTTGTTACGGAAATTAAGATTTTGGTTAATATTTATTATTATCTTTCTTACAGCCATAACTACTATTATAGGCAAATTTATCAGTGTTCCCGTTATTGCCGGACCGCTGGTTACATTGCGCAAAGGAATAGAAAATATTGGTTCCGGGGATATGGATTATAAGGTGAGAACTGAAGCAAAAGATGAAATAGGCCAACTTTCACGAGCATTTGACAAAATGATCAACGATTTAAAGAAAGTTGTTGTTTCCAAGAACTATGTAGATAATATCGTTAACAATATGGCAGATATGTTAATAGTGTTAAAGCCTGATGGCAATATAGAGAAAGTTAACAAAGCAGCATCGGACAATTTAGGATATGAAGAGAAAGAGTTAATAGGTAAACATGTAAGATTTTTGTTTCAAGAAGAAGAAACAATGCGCAGTGGGGACGAATTCACGAAACTTATGAAAGGAGCCACAGTAAAGGACTATGAGACAGAGCTTAAGTCCAAAGATGGCAAAAAAATTCCTGTAATTGTAAGTGGTTCAGCAATGAGGGCGACATCATGTTCGCATGTAGGTCTTCCCGAGGATTGTCCAATATTTAAAGAGAAAGGAAGACATTGTAAAGATATTCTGAGAATAGTTTGTGTGGCAAAAGATATCCCGGGAGAAAGAGAGAGCCGCCAAGCTTGACACCAAAGATTTCAAGATAGAGGATCGACAAACATGAGGCTTCAAGATAACCCTGCAAAGAGCTGGCTGTTTTTTTGTTGTATCAAGCCCGGAGGGTGAGAAGGAAATGAAAATAGCTCATAAAATGATGATTTCTTTTTTGTTGACAGCCATTGTCTGCTCATCGATAGGCGCTATTATTGTGTTCTATTCGGAAAAGGATAATTTAAAGACAATGGTAGATGAGCATTTGAGCACTACTGTTCAATCAAGAGGGGATCATATTGAAACCGTGATAGAAGGCTATAGGGATACGATCTCGGCATTGGCAGAAAAAAAAGCTTTTATTAATGCGGTGGACACAACCAGGGGGTCGGCACAAGAGATAGAGGAGGCCAATAGAGAGATAAGGATCACATTAAAAACCCACACGGACATTATTAGCGTTAGTATTATGAATAAAGACGGTATAATTGCAGCGTCAAGCGGGAAGAATATCGGCGATGACAAAAGTAATGACGAGGTTTTTTTAAAGGGAAAGGAAGGTGTTTATGCCGGAGATATATATTTTTCTAGACGTATAGGAAGTGAAGTTGTTCGCATTGCCACGCCGATATTTGTAGCAGGCAAAGTTGTGGGAGTTGTTGGCAGTACCTTTAGCGCGAAAGAGATACAGGGGATCATAGCGAACAGAATGGGATTAGGCGCGACAGGCGAGATGTGCCTAGAGAATAGCAAGGGGCTTATGATGTTGTCCTCTCACGTGAGAAGGAAGAAAAGAAGAAGCAATTTCTTGAGAGCGCAGGACATTATACAGCCGATGCAGTGGGTGCTTGTGGCGGAAGTTTCAGAAATAGCCGCGTTGACGCCATTGTTACGGAAATTAAAATTGTGGGTAGTATTTATTGTTATCATTCTTACGGCCATAACTACCATTATAGGCAAATTTATCAGTGTTCCCGTTATTGCCGGACCGCTGGTTAAATTGCGCAAAGGAATAGAAAATATTGGTTCCGGGGATATGGATTATAAGGTGAGAACTGAAGCAAAAGATGAAATAGGCCAACTTTCACGAGCATTTGACAAAATGATCAACGATTTAAAGAAAGTTGTTGTTTCCAAGAACTATGTAGATAATATCGTTAACAATATGGCAGATATGTTAATAGTGTTAAAGCCTGATGGCAATATAGAGAAAGTTAACAAAGCAGCATCGGACAATTTAGGATATGAAGAGAAAGAGTTAATAGGTAAACATGTAAGATTTTTGTTTCAAGAAGAAGAAACAATGCGCAGTGGGGACGAATTCACGAAACTTATGAAAGGAGCCACAGTAAAGGACTATGAGGCAGAGCTTAAGTCCAAAGATGGCAAAAAAATTCCTGTAATTGTAAGTAGTTCAGCAATGAGGGCGACATCATGTCCGCATGTAGGGCCTCCCGAGGATTGTCCAATATTTAAAGAGAAAGGAAGACATTGTAAAGAGATTCTGAGAATAGTTTGTGTGGCAAAAGATATCCCGGGAGAAAGAAAGAGAGACGGTAAGATGGTCACCAAAGATTTTGACTAATTGTCCAGAAGTGATATACTAGTAGTGTCAACGAAGATAGTCAGGTGATGAGGCCCGAAAAGTGGTGACGCTTTTTGGGTTTTTTCATTTTGATGAGAAAGGAATAAGCAATGGTGAAATAACTATCCTAAAGAAGGAGAATAGACATGGAAAGATTTACAGCAGATGGCAGGTGGATAATACCGCTGAGTGATAAAACAAAGGACAAGGACAAGAAAGAAGAAGAAGGTGTTCGATATCTGATAAAGGAGGCGTATTGCCCGAATGGATGCAGTATAATAGATAAAGAGCACAAGATAAACGGGGC
>CAYZXR010000054.1:0-7657 GCA_964482475.1 uncultured Planctomycetia bacterium
AGGCTGAACGAGATAACTCCTATTTTGTGAAAATGATTTTGTATTCCGTGAAACAGATCTTTCATTTGAGACATATTTTCCATCAGGTTCCTTTTTGGTGAACGTATCGATAACTGCAGTAAAGCATGCATGATAATCTCCACAATGTCAAAAATTTTCTTACATTACATCAAATCCCAGCAGGTGCCGCTTTCGCGTATCATAAGATCTGCGTCAGAAAAGCTGCTGAATTCTTTAGCCTCCACAGTGCGAAGAATAGACCCTTTTGCTAGAATTTCTAGAATTGCTTTTGCTCTGTTCTTTTGGGCAATTGCTAGTATTCTTTTTTTCGTTTTTTCAGAGTCGATTTGAACAAGAATACCGTGATCTTCTTCTTCATGACCTAGAACTAAAATTTTCATGATCTATCCTCCCTTCTGTTATTCCCGCCGGAAAATTTTCCCCTAAATATCCATGGTCTGCTGTATTTCTAAAATTGTAGTTTTTCAACGTACCAATTATCTCTAAAAAGAGACAATGTCTGCTAGCTGTTTTTTGTGTTAATCTTTTGAAGTTCATTATTCCCACCTCACTGCAAGTGTAACATGCTGTTTGCTCTTTGTCAACAGTTTTATCAATAAAAGAGCAAACACAATAAAACACATCGTTGTAACATGTTTAAACAAAATAATTTACATTTTGATTAGAACATGAAACATTTAGTGATATTTGCTTTGTATGTTTAGTTGCCTGCTGGATAGGGCAAATTAAATTTGACAAAATGATTATCAGACTGTATAGTTTATGTATGCTTATTCATGAAAAAATACGACATATACGGAAGGATATACTGAATATATCTCTGCAGGGGCTTCATGCAAGGCTTGTTGATATTTTTGGCGATAAAGCACTCTCCTACTATACGCTAAGCCGCATAGAGAGTGGTCATCGCAATTTTCTGCGCATCAAGACTCTATACCAGTTATGTACCGCTTTGGGTACTACCTTAAAAGACCTTAAAGAAGGTACTGAAGATGAAGGTTCCCAAATAGTAGACATTGTAAGGCGTGGTGAACGTGATGAATATATCTATAACGATAAGGCAACTTCACAGGTATTATCTCCCGCTATTCTTGACTATCTTGTTACGGAGCTTACAATAGCTCCCGGAGGGAAAACAAAAACAGAACAAGACCCTCCACAAGATGTGACCTATACGAAACTTGTCATAGTGAATCAGGGGTCGCTTGTTTGTCACATAGGATCCGAAACGCATACCGTAAAAAAGGGAGACACGATCTCCTTTCAAAGTAGCATTCCGCATTTTTTTGAGAATTTATCCGATGGAAAGATTGTATTCCAAGTAATCCAAAATCCAAAAAGTTATTAAAACCCTTTTCTTTTAAGTATTGTACGTACTTTAGCTCCCAGGGCTTTAAGCTCAAGTGGTTTAGGTAGATAATCCACCGCACCTTTTGCTATTGACTGGCTGGCTACGTCGTCGCCTGTGTAGGCTGTCTCGACTAGTATATTTACGTGGGGATCGATCTGACGAACTTCGTCTATAACCTGCAGACCACCCTTTTTTGGCATTTTGATATCAAGTATCATCAGGTTACAAGGAGTTTTCTTGAACATTCTTATTGCTTCTTCACCGTCCGCGGCTTGCAAATAAACAGCGTCTATACGTTTCCTCAGGTATTCCTCTATTATGGTCCGAGTGTCGGCTTCATCATCGACTATCATGATCGTAGGTTTGGACAATATTTCTTGTATTTTTTCAGCTACTACTGTCTCAAGGTAATTCATGCTGAAAGGCTTAATTATATATGCGTCGCATCCCGTAAGCTTTGCTTTCTCGATTGTCTCTTTATCATCCGCTGTGCTGATCATAATTATTTTGGTATTGCTATTGATGTTTTTTATCTTTTCGAGTGTCTTTATCCCGTTGTTTCCTTCCATGATTATATCCATGAAAACAATTTTTGGTTGTTCTTTTTCAAAAATAACAAGCGCTTCTTCTCCTGATGATGCTGTAAATACACTGTACCCTCGAGATGTGAAGAATTTTTCCAATGGCATGGCTATATTATGGTCATTATCAACTATTAATAGTTTTATCATGATACAGGCACTCCTTATAAAAGTTAATAGAGTTTCTCAAGTATGGCGTATATATCCCGTACCCGTATGGGCTTAACGATAAGATCATGCGCTCCGGCTGCTTTACATTTTTCGGCTACACCGGCATCCGCCAATCCCGATACGATAAGATATTTTGTTTCAGGATGGTCAGGCTTGGTTTCTTTTAGAACGGTCCAGCCGTCTATTACAGGCATTTTAAGGTCTAAGAGAACCACTGGGAATGTATCCTGTTTGAGGGTATCTATTGCCGCTCGTCCCCCTATTGCGACTGTAATATCATAATCGCGCCGCTTGAGGAAATTTCCTACACTCTCACATGCATCCGCTTCATCATCAACTATAAGCAATCTTTTCTTTGTATCCATTATATCAGACTCCTTGTTTCGTAGATTTAGGAAGCTCAATAATAAAAGTTGTTCCTTTTCCTTCGACGCTCTCCACACGGATAGAACCGTTGTGTTTTCCAATTGTCTGCTGTACGATCATAAGACCAAGTCCGGTACCGGAATTTTTACCGTTCTTGTAAACATGTAAATTATCTTTGGTTGTGTAGAAAGGTTCAAATATACGTTTAATGTCCTTTGCGGGTATGCCCGGTCCGTTGTCTTCGAGCATTATATGGTATACGTCCTTCTCCTCTACTGCGCTAACAGACATTTTATCACCTTTTTGAGCAACCTGAAACGCTTGTATCGCGTTTGTTATAAGATTAACAAAGACCTGTTCAAATGTTACCGGATCGACCTTTATTAACGGAAAATTTTTGCCGACGTTATTCGTGATGGTTATTTTAATATCCTTAGTATAAGGCGCAACCCTAGTGATAACTTCATCGATCATTTCACGCAGATTTGTATCAACGAACTTTTCAGGCGTAACCTTAATAGCATTTAATATGGATTCAAGCATGACATGTGTTTTATCACTGCGTTCAAGAGTTTTTTCAAGTTTAGACTTTATGTATGTCATGGTTTCCTGATCTTTAGGGGAAAGCTTATCGATCTCCATATCCATATCGATCACGTCTAAAAGGTCTTCCACAGAAGCCGATATAACATGCACGGGGTTACGCAGTTCATGAGACAGGTTTGTGACCATATATCCCAACGAGGCTAGATTTTCGGCGCGTTGTTCTCGTTTCTGAGATTCAAGTAAATCGAGGTGTGAATCCTTTAACTCTTCTATATATGTCGCATTTTTGATTGCAAGTGAAAGGGTCGCGGCTACTGACATTAAACTATCAATATCTGGTTCCATGAATTCTTCATCGGATTTCTTTTTTCCGATTGAAAGCATGCCTAATATTTCATTTTCTCTCATTAGTGGGATTAATACGACGGACTTGTACATGTTTATATGTTTCTGCATGGTTTGCGGTAGTATGTTACCTTTGCTGGAATCAATAACAAGGCATGAGTTTTTTGAGAATATTAGCTTCTGGAGACCTTCGCTGTTGAACCATTTTGACTCTCCATTTTTAATGTTACCAGCGGATGCTGCAAGCCTAAATGCATTCTTATCATTTTCGAAAAGAAAAAAACACGCATTTTCCAGTTTAATTATTTCAACTAGTTTTGTAACTGTAAGTTTGACCAAGTTCTGAAGATTCAATACGGTGAGCACTTCTCCAATAAAGGTTTTGAGAAGTTTTTCATAGTCGTATTTTTTTTGAAAAAGATATTTATCGGTTACGTTGATAAGGAAATTCTCTAAAGGGCGGTAGACGAACACTATAATACCGAAAGATGGAATTAATGTTATCCAGCGATTGCTGATAAGATTTTCAAATAGTTGGGAAACAATAAAAGTGATACCTGCGAAAACAGTGAAGAAGGATATAAATAATCCGGCAAAAATTACGGTCTTTTTTACGATAACTTCGATGTCCATCAAGTGGTGGCGAACAATTGCATAAGCAATGATCAGTGTGTAGATAGGCACAGCCACGTTAAATACCGGGTATACATTAATGTTAAAACATGGCAGGTATGACGTACCACCTCCGACAAATCCCAAAACGATTGCAACAATAAAATATTTGGTTTGCAACTGTTTTAGTTTGCTTAATCCGTTGTATGAACGAAGTAGCTTAGTGACAATAAATATCAGTAGGCCTGCATACAATACGAGGGTATGGAATATGTGCAAAGGACCAGGAGGACAAATCCACCATGCAGGAGTAAACCAGCTGGAATTTTGGAATTTCAAACTGACATGTCCAACGAATAACGAAGCATTAAATATGTTAATAGTCAAAATTGAAAAACAAAATAAATAAACAACTTTTATCAATAGCGCGTGCTTAATTTCCAAAAATTCGTATACAAAATGTGTAAAAAGTGCTGGTAGCATAATGACACCCATATATGATATTTGCCACCAAAAAAAAGCTAAATCATAATTACTCGCACTGGACGCTTTATAAGCACCGAAGCCATATATAGCAACACAAAATGAAAGTGTTGCCCAGATTCTGCACAAATTTTTTCTATAACCTTTTAAGAGAATAAATACTGCAACGAGTACATTTGTTACAGTAGCAAATAAACTTGATATTCCATATAAGTTCATCATCTCGAACTTTTAACGATATGCTTGCTTAACCTCTTTGCTAAAGCAATTATTGTGACGATGGGCGGAATAGCGGATGATTTTGGCAAAACACTTGCGTCACATACAAATAGGTTTTTAATGTTGGTTTCTAAATCACTATTCACGACTTCTCCTATCGCAGCAGATCCTCCTGGATGTGCTGCTCTTGGTTTGGTGAAAATGATATCTTCCTTTTTTACTCCTGCTTCGATTAGGATTCTTTTTGCTATTTCTGCTCCTTCATTAAGTTTATCCATATCAGATGATGTCGGTGTTTTTTTAAACCTTTCATTAATCATCACTTTGCCATAGCTTTCGTCTTGTGTCTTAACCATAATTCCAAGCAAATCTTTGTATTTAAAACCTTTGATTTGCTTTCTTTTAGACATTATCCATCTTAGCACCAACGGCGCATCAATAAAAGGTGAAATAAAAAACCCTTTGCTTTTTAGAAACTTTGTGCAAAGTACAGCCATTGTTGGCTCTCTCCACAAATTTATATGTTTATCACGCAATACCCCATAGGTAACATTGAAAAGATCACCAAAAAGTTTATTACCTGCCTCATTTATTCCGCTTCTTTTCAATATTGCAGGGGTTCCGATGCCTCCAGCCGAAACTATAATTTTCTTCGCATATATTCGGATGTTACCTCTTGAACTTTTAGCCACAAGTCCTATAGCTTTTCCCTTAACCACAACAACGGACTTAACTTCTATTTTATTAATTAGTTTTGCCCCGGATTTGCGTGCCATTTTTACATATTCTAGCGCTGACCATTTAGCTCCTGTTTTGCATCCTAAAATGCACTGTCCACAAGAAGTACACTTGCGTTCATCAATATACTTTGGCATGGGGTGCATATCGTATCCTAGTCTATTTGCAGCGTTCATTATGAGTTGGGACCCTTTACCAATAAGCTTGTTTGAAATGGGCTTGATATTTAATTCCTTCTCAACTTCGCGATATTCCTCTGACAAATCTATCCCCATTTTCGCCAATTCTTCTTCTAAAGCTCTTGGACCATTGCCGCAACTAACAACCGTAGTTCCTCCTGTCGTCAGTGCCCTGTAAATTATTGTTCCTTCTTCGCTTGTTTGCAAAGCACACCTATCATAAAAATCGAAAACAGCTGTGCGTGATGTCCCCATTTTTTTTCTATTTACTCGTGAACCTCGCTCTAAAATCAGAACTCTCTTGCCTTTTGCTGCAAGTTCTTTTGCGATTGAAGCTCCACCTGCACCGCTACCAATAACTACAATATCAGTTTTTAATTTCATATAGACCTACCCTATTCCAAAATTAGACTTCTTTGCATATTCCATAAGTTTTGAAAAATTGAGCTCATCAACGACAGGACATATTAGGTCATTTTTTTTTAACATTTCTTGAAGATTTTGAGAATCAAATAACATTGGTGCAGAGATAACATATGGGGTAAATATTTTGCCAATTGATTTATAGTACAACTTTTCATATGGGTTCATATCTTTTGGCATACAGTTAATCTGCGTAGTTCCTTCAATGTTAACAGTTGTAAGCATGATAGGAACATAGAGTTTATGTGGTGTTTCTTTGTCATTGACTAAATAAAATGAGTCGTCTGGTAAATTATCTAGAAATACTTGATACATTACTTTCGCAGCATAATCGGCGGGGACAATATTCAGACCACTATGCAAACTATAAAAAATCCTAGCCTCTAAATTTAAAGGACGCGAATAAGATAGTTCCTTAAGTTGCTTTGTTTTTAAATGAAGAAAGAATGCCGTCCATGCATAAAAAACATCGAACTTATGCACAGATCCTATAGGTTGTTCAATAAGCCTTCCGCATATAGTTGATGGTCTGAAGAATGTACATTTCATTCGATTTTTCTTTGCGATATTTCTCACTAGAATTTCTGCCTCTAACTTTGATTTTTCATAAGGATTGCGAAATCTCTGATTCAAATTTACATGGTCGGGTTTAATGTCTCCTGTTGTTTCGCCACATGAGTAGGCGCTACTAATATAATAAAACTTATCAACTTTAAGCAAAGCAGTCAAATCCAGTATTTGTTTTGTGCCATTAACGTTAGTTTCTTTTAATGCTTTTACAGTGCTTGCCGTATTTCTGAAGTCAGTTAACGCTGCTATATGAAAAAAAGCGTCGATTGTTTTTTTCTTCATTATTTTTAAATCATTTGAATTAATATTGAGTTTAGGTTCGCGTAAATTCATATTTACACACGTTATAGAATCGAAGATGCTTTTTTTAATATTGGCAAACTGGTGCTGATCCAAGGACAAATAAGAAATACCATCTTCAGCAATAATATTTTGAATACGTTCTTTTATGTGCATTTTATTTTTGTCGCGTCCAAGCAGTAAAATTTCTAAATTATCAAGATTTTTCAAGTTTCTCTTAATAATCTCAAATAAAAAATTTCTTCCGAGAAGACCGGTTGCTCCTGTGATGGCTATTCTCAAAGTTACTCTCCTTTTATCCCTTTCGCAGTCCATATTTTACACATTTTTTCACCTAAAATTCAACTAACACCTTTTTTGCCAGAAAAAATGAAAATTGTTCATGATAACCTTTATCTCAACGGTTATCTTGCCTACTGTTTTGTTTATGTGTCAAACATAGAAAACCATTAACATTTTCAAAAGTATACCCTACAACGTGCTGTACGGCAAACAAATGAGGGGTAAATTGATGTTTCGTCTGAATTTTATGGTTCCTTGGGCAAATGGGCCAGTTTTATGTTTTTCTAAAACAGGGATCAATTTGATTCCTGTAATGGTTTGTTCTTATCGATTTTAAGTAGTTTATACACCATTTTTTCTAGTTCAAATATTTTCTTTGCGGCTTTTATCGCGGATTCTTCGGTTTTCTCTAATGCCTGTATAGTGTTATGTAAGTGTTTCTTAAGTTTATCAGCATCAGTAAGTTGTTC
>CAYZXR010000055.1:0-7505 GCA_964482475.1 uncultured Planctomycetia bacterium
CAAGATCTTCTAAAGGAGCACCGCACAAAACCATTTCCGGAAATACAACAATATCCACAGAAGACAATTTGGCTTTATCAATATACTCTATGATCTTGTCACGATTACCTGTAATATCTCCAACCGTGGGATTTATCTGAGCTAATGCTATGCGGGATTTCATTGACACTCTCTATTTGTCGTTTATTTCATAGGCAAGTATTACGGCTTCGGCGATTTCTCGCATATTCATCCTTTTATCCATACTTGCTTTTCTCAACAATTTGTACGCCGCGTCCTCAGTAATACTTTTATCATTCATAAGGATACCTTTAGCTTTTTCTACCCTTTTTCTTGTCTCAAGTTCTTCGCTTATAACTTTTGTTTTTACAATAAGCTCTGTGTTCTTAATAGCAACAGCCGATTGATTCGCTATCGTACTCAAAAGATCAATATCTCTTTTTGTAAATTTGTATTCGGACGTCGTATAACAATTCACAACGCCTATCATTGCTCCCTTCACTACCATCGGCACACTTAACATAGAAACAAGATTTTCCTTCTTAGCGAGTTCTTTTTCCTTATAGCGATCATCTTTTAAAACATTCAAAATGGCGATGGGCTCTTTATCTTCCAATACCCGGCCTACGATGCCTTCCCCTATTTTAAGTCCCCTCTCCTTAAGATATTCCTGACTCATCGCCTGCGTGGCCCTGATTGTCAACTGCTGTGTTTTTTCGTCCAAGAGCCACAACGAACAGATCTTCGCACTCATAACACTCGCGGTAAGATTCACCACAAGCTTAAGTATGTCT
The DNA here is from genome assembly GCA_964482475.1 of uncultured Planctomycetia bacterium. Lineage (GTDB taxonomy): Bacteria > Omnitrophota > Gorgyraeia > Tantalellales > Tantalellaceae > JAHJBY01. The sequence continues at coordinate 795 of CAYZXR010000055.1, forward strand.
TCTAAGTACAGATCAGAAGTTATCGCTTTACTGACCTCACTGACGGCTTCCAAATATTCCGCGTTAGTTGATTTTTTCATATTCAGAACTCCTCATTTATCAGACTATCAATATTTCCGTATCACATTATAAACATCATTTCAGCGTAACTCGGAAGAGGCCAAATTTCATATGGTATAATGCTCTCCAGCATATCTACCGGCTGACGTAATTCTTTCATCGCGGAAATAATCTCTTCACATGATCTTTTCTCGTTCAGAACTTCTTCAAGTTTAGTTATTGCGTTAAGCGTTCTTTCCGTCTCCACGCACACATCTTTAAGCAGTTTTCTTACCGCATCTTGGGATATCCCTTTGTCGACATCACTAACTGACGTAATAGAATCAGCCAGGTTAGCCTGATATTCAACCGCCAGCGGTGCTATCATAGTCTTGGCCATGGTTAAAGCACAACTGGCTTCGATATGAATAGTCCGTTCATAGGCGCTTTTATATACTTCCATCCTCGCTTTAAATTCTTCACGAGAAAGAACTTTATGCCGCTCAAACATCGATATCGTCGCCTCATCATTTTCAACAGCGGCAAAAGCCAAAGGAGTATCCGCAAAATTCGGAAGACCGCGTTTAGCAGCTTCTTTTTTCCAATCATCCGTATAGTTATCGCCGTTGAACAATATTCTTTTATGCTTCTTCACTATATCGCGAAGCACTCCCTGCAGGGATTCATTGAAATCCTTACCCGCGGAAACAGCCTCCTCCAACTCTGTACAAATATCATCCAAAGCATCCGCTACGATCGCGTTCATAACAATATTACTTCCGGCACAGCTCTGGCTTGATCCCACGGCTCTAAATTCAAATTTATTTCCGGTAAATGCCAACGGAGACGTTCTGTTGCGATCGGTCATGTCCCTGGGTATCTTGGGTAAAGAAGATATACCAATCTCGATAAAACCGGCTGGCTGTGAACTTTTAGCGGCGCCGTGTTCCAATTGGTTGATGATGTCAGAAAGTTGCTCACCAAGAAAAATAGACATGATCGCCGGAGGAGCTTCATTAGCTCCAAGCCTATGGTCGTTACCCGCGCATGCGACAGATGCTCGTAACATAGGAGCGTATGTATCCACCGCTTTCATTAAAGCGCAGATCATAGTGAGGAATTTCGCGTTGTCATGCGGAGTATCCCCTGGGGTCAGCCAATTCTTATTACCGGAAACTGCCACCGACCAGTTATTATGTTTTCCTGAGCCGTTTACACCGGCAAAAGGTTTTTCATGCATCAAACAAGCAAAATTATAACGATCAGCAACTTCGGTCAATGTTTCCATGATTATCATATTGTGATCAACGGCAAGATTCTGCTCTTCAAAAACCGGAGCTATCTCAAACTGTGCCGGGCAAACTTCATTATGTCTTGTCTTAGCAGGGATTCCGAGTTTCCACAGCTCACGGTCAAGTTCATCCATAAACACAAGCACACGCGGCTTAATAGCCCCAAAATAATGATCTTCCATCTGCTGATGTTTGGCAGGTCTTATGCCAAAAAGCGTACGACCGGTCTGCAAAAGATCGAGACGTTGACTGTACATATCCTTATCAATAAGAAAATATTCCTGTTCCGCGCCAAGTGTCGCGTGAACTTGATTGTCATCCATCGCTATGCCGAAAAGCGTACCCAAACGCCTAATCTGTTTACTCAAAGCCTCGATCGAACGTAAAAGCGGAGTTTTCTTATCCAATGATTCACCGTGATATCCGCAAAATACTGATGGAATACATAATGTTGTCCCTGAGCCGCTTCTCTTTATAAAAGCCGGACTGGTCGGATCCCAGCCGGTATATCCGCGTGCTTCGAATGTAGCCCTCAGGCCCCCCGACGGAAAGCTCGACGCATCAGGTTCGCCCTGAATAAGTTCTTTGCCGGAAAACTTCAGAATAACGCCGCCTTCGTAATCGGGTGATATAAAAGAATCATGTTTTTCCGCGGTTGCGCCGGTAAGCGGCAAAAACCAATGAGTGTAATGTGTCGCGCCTCGTGAAACAGCCCAGGTCTTCATGGCCTCGGCAACTTCATCAGCTATATCCGGATTGAGGGACGCACGCTTTTCTATCGTAGCCCTTAGGGATTTGTACGCTTTATCTGAAAGATAATCACGCATAGATTTCAGGCTGAATACATTTTTGCCGTAGTTTTCAGCAAAGGCCATACCGCTGATTTCTTTTGCCGGTTCACTCATTATATCGTCTCCATATTTTTATTGAAATTGGTTGATCCGACCTCTCCGTCCTCGAGTGGTCAGCTAACTTGCATATTATTGTAATACTATATCTGATTAAATCAACCAATAAATGATAACAGAAGATCTGGGATTAGAGTTCGATTGTCTGTCCGGCTTTGACATTGATGAAATTATCGCCGTAGACTTCTTGGAATATCTTTTGGGCTTTCTCTCCGGTACAATGTACAGGAGCTACTTTTTCACAACCTAAGGCTCGAGTCTTGTCTGCAATAGAACGTACATGTATTTCCTCTGTACTCCCTAAATGAAACCCTCCGACAACAAGACTTATGGGTCCGGAAAGTGAATACTTAGCCCGTTCGATAATATTCACTATACCCGGATGCGCGCATCCGGTTACAATAACCATGCCGTTATCGCACGATAATAACAAACTTTGTTCCGGCATATACTTTCCCTTATACTCACCTTCAATCTCGCCTGTAGTATAAACGCCTTCACCTATTTTAGTAAAATCCTTGTTTTCAACAAAAATTCCATTAAATTTTTTCACACTATTCTTCACATCTTCATCAAAACCGGGACATACGTAAACTGTTATCCCCGAATGCGATGCCAATATTCCTTCAAGCCCACCTGTATGATCAAAATGTGGATGTGAAAGAAAGATAGTGTTGATCTTTTGAATATCGATCTGCATATTTCGCATATTGGAAAGTAACGTTTCAGAATCAGCACCGGTATCAAACAAGATCTCATCGTTAATCAGGAGCGCGAATCCATGCGATGCTTGAATAGGCGAGCCCACACTTATATCATTAATGATCAGTTTTAAGTTTATCTGAGACATAATTTACTCCACCTCATAGCGATGCTTTAACCTTCTCCCAAATACATACAAATTCTTCAATAGTTTCATTATGCTCTAATTCTACAACAGGTTTTCTCTCAACTACTGATTCGACAACCTTTTTATCAAATGGGATCTTACCCATAACAGCAATCCCCTTTTCAGAACAATACTTCTCTATCGTCTGTACCACCTCTAAATTAATATCGAATTTATTGATAACAACCGCTGTTTTAACATTGAAATGACCGGCAACATCAACAACTCTTTTCATATCGTGCATGCCGGAAAGAGTCGGTTCAGTTACTATCAGAGCCAAGTCAGCGTCAGCAAGTGACGCTATCACCGGACATCCTATACCCGGAGATCCATCAATAATAACATATTCCTTATTCTGTTCTTCAGCTATATCCCGCGCTGTTTGCTTAACCAGTGTTACAAGCTTGCCGGAATTCTCCTCCGCTATCCCCAGTTTAGCATGAACCATTGATCCATATTTTGTATCTGAAATATACCATTCGCCTGAAATGTTTTCTTCCATCCTAATCGCCTGATGAGGACATACAAAACTGCAAAAAGCACACCCTTCACACGCGATAGGATCTACAGTAAATTCAGGAAGAATAGCTTCAAATCTACATACTTCTAGACACTTGCCGCAATCCTTACACAAATTTTTGTCTATCACCGCAGTACTTCCACTTTTAAAAATAGATTTTTTTAATACTTTGGGGTTTAACAATAAGTGTAGATCCGCCGCGTCAACATCACAATCCGCCATAACTTTACTTTTAGCAAGAGACGCGAATGCCGCTGTTAGAACTGTCTTACCTGTACCACCTTTACCACTTATTACAACTATCTGTTTCATTTTTTTATCCCCTCGATCAACGCTATAAATTCACCCTTAAGTTCCGGCAATGCCTCAACTACAGGAACACCACGTGAATATGCCTCCGCGATCTTTCTACTAAACGGTACACGCATAAGTATCGGAATATTATTCTCCGCGCAATATTCATCTGTCTTCTTATCTCCTACATCCGCTCTATTAATAACAACCCCGAACTTGATTCCCATTTTTTTTAGAACCTCTACCGCCAATATGAGATCGTTTAAACCAAACGGAGTGGGCTCTGTAACAAGAATACAAAAATCCGCGCCTGATACTGCGGTTATAACCGGACAACTTGTCCCCGGAGGAGCGTCTATCAATGTAATACCGGATGGGTCAATATATTCTTTAACTGCCCGGATCAACGGCGGAGCCATAGCTTCACCAATATTAAGACGGCCATATGTAAATTTTAAGCCATTCTTAGTTCCGTCCTCAATGAATCCTATTTCTTTGTCTCTTTCCCTAAGTGCCCCCTGAGGACACAAGTATGTGCAAGCTCCACAACCGTGACACAATTCCGGAAATATCAACACCTTGCCTCCCGTTTTGCTCGGGATAACAGCAATGGCGTTATACACGCAAACTTCAGCGCACTTACCGCAATAGTTACACTTATCCGGATCTACTTCTGGAACCGGTATGGAAACAGATTTTCGGGAAATAACTTTTGGTTTAATGAAAAGATGCGCGTTCGGTTCTTCTACATCACAATCTAACAAACGCGCATTACATCCGGCAACGATCGCAAGACTCGTAGCAATAGTTGTTTTTCCTGTTCCGCCTTTTCCACTCGCAATAGCAATTATCATCCTTTTCTCCTCAAACCTTCACAATAATCATGTTCTGAAATTCACTATTATGTTCTTCTGTTTTTAATTCCTTCGATAAAAAATATTTCTTCATATCCTCAAGATCAAACTCACCAACAGAATGCTCTCTACATTCGACCGCGAATATTTCGTCTAAAACATCAAAACCTTTTTTGCTAAAATCACTTATAATAATTTTTCCGGCAGGAGCAAGAACCCTTATTATCTCATCAAAAACAACAAACGGACTGTTCAAATGATGCAAAACATTTACAAGCAGAATCGAATCAAAACTTTGATCCGCAAAACTCATTGATAAAGCATTTTCCACCTTTAGCTTAATACTATCCTCCAACCCCATCCCTTTAATAACAGATTTAGCTTTAGCAATCCCTTCTTCCGAAATGTCTATGCTTGTAACATAATGACCCTTTCGAGCAAGCGCAATCGCCAGGTAGCCTTTACCCGTTCCGACCTCGAGAATACGCCCTTTAAGGGGTCCTGACATATCAATGATCAACTGTCTTTCTTTTTCAATATCATAGCCGAATTTTTTCGCGATAGCAATTCTATCCAAATATTCCTTAGGCATATGCTGTTTTTCTCTCACGACTTCCTTTATTTTATGCCGAAATGAGAATCTACACTGGGACCTTGAGTACCTTCAAACTCACCATTTTTATATTTTTCCACAACTTCAGATATTTTTCCGGAAACGCCCGTAACAACTTTTACACCTCCGGCATTTAATGTCTGAAAAGCATTAGGCCCTACATTTCCGGTAAGAACGGCTCCCGCACCTTTTTCCGCGATAAACTGACCGGATTGTATTCCGGCTCCACCTCCTGAAGCAGCATAGGGATTCTCTGACGCCTCAAATTCGAGAGTTTCTGTATCCACTACAACAAAATAGGCACATCTCCCAAATCTTGGATCAACTTGAGAATCGAGACTATTTCCCTGGGAAGTTACACATATTTTCATTATGTTCTCCTTTAAGCTTATATACACCAATATAAAAATTTACCCTTCATGCTCACATTCGGTTTCATCGGGATTATCACATTCAGTTTTATCCAAACCATACCCTCTACCACCGCCCGGCTGACATAAACTCTCGCCACCCTTCAAAGTACCCGCGGAAAGCTGTTCTAACACAGTCTCTATTGTTCCCGATGCACCTAGTATGGGTTTGATACCCTTTTCCTCAAAAAGGATTAGAGCTCTTTGCCCCATACCACCGGCAACAATATATTCAACACCCTTTCCCTGCAAAAATTCCGGCAAGAATCCGGGATGATGACCGGGATTATCCAAAACTTCCTTCTGAACGATCTTGTTGTCTGATACCTCAACAATAGTAAAAGAAGGACACCTGCCAAAATGAGGTGATACTACATCTCCATCTGTTGAAATAGCTATTTTCATAACAATATTCTCCTTAAAGTTAAGACTTTTTTTCATTTTCCAAAATCGCAATACGGTTTTGTATGTCTTGAAGCTGTTTACTCAACATATCCGCGTCTTGTTTAAGCATGCTCCGTTCCTCTTCCACCGTTAACACAGGACCAGCTTGTACACGTCCAGCTGGAGCTGACGCATAAAACCTATTCCTAAACCCTGGTCCTCGGCCTCCCCTGCCATAAAATCCTCTACCGGGGATAAACCCAGGACTAACAAATCCAGGTCTTGCCTCCCCAACATATTCAGCACAAAAACCAAGACCTCTTCCTGTCATTGCGCCCATCCCTTGTGGGCCTCTCCCATCTCCGCCTGGCATTGTAATCCTCCTCCTCTATTTTTTGTTTGCGCACTTATTACAAAGACCAAAAAAACGTATCGAATGGCCTTTTATCACGAAATTATGTTTTCTTGATAACCCCTTTTCCGCACGTTTCAAAAACTCCACCTCTTC
>CAYZXR010000056.1:0-7155 GCA_964482475.1 uncultured Planctomycetia bacterium
CAACTGTGGGTTTGATTTGATAAACGGTGCTCTATGCTAAAATTGTCCGGTTCTTAACATCACAAGAGTACATGCGTTAATTGTCTCAATATCATGTTTATTCGCATTCATCTCTAAATCAGCATTCTCAGCACCCGGATTAAAAATGATCCGTTTTGGTTTCTTTTTTATAATATCGTCCGCAATCAAATCTGAAATAGCCTTTCCTACATAAAGAGTAACGGTATCTATCTCCTCGGAGATTTCGTTAATATTACTATATACCTTTAGTGACTCGATGCTTTTAATACGATGATGAACGGGGAAAACCTCATGCCCTTTTTCTTGCAACAACATGACAGCCTGATAAGAATATCTATGTGGTTTATCAGACGCTCCAATAACAGCACATCTCATTTTTTGATCCCTTTTGAAAATATTATTAATAAAACATTGTATTAGATCATGATCAAACTAACAACTGATAACTAAAAGCTAATAACTCCAAAATCGGCAAAAGAGACATGATTTTGTAGTTCTTTTCAAATTTGTTTATTCATTTTTATTTTATTTCTTAAGGCTTTGATGATTCCGCGTCCTCTACAGAGTGTGTAGGTTCTGTAATAGATTTAAGTTTACCGCTGTGATATGTCGCAATCACATCCCTTACGGTTTTCGCTCCCTCTATGTTATAAATATCAACAAAATTATCTTTGAGCATATGGAATGATATTTCCCCTATCTTGGAGGTAAATAACATGTCCAGTTTGTATTTGATAACTGCTTTTATAACTTTTACTCCTATATGCTTTTTCTCGCTGAGAAACTCATTATAATAAAAATCTTCGATATTTATATTTTCATCGTCCATCCTTAAAATAATGAAATACGGCGCTCTGCCAAAATGATTGTGAACTTCGGAGTCCAATCCTTTTATATTCTTGACCGGAATAATAGCTGAAATAGTTTTTCCTTTCACAGGTTCGATATGTATAAAAATAGACTCAACGTTTTCATGGTTTCTGGTTATATATTCTTCCACTTTATCGGCTAGTTCATGCGCCTTATATAAAGCAAGTGACGGGCTGGTCATGATCTTACACTCGACCATCTGAAAAGGTCCTGCTTGACGTATCTTAATCTCACTGGCCCCCTTAACCCCATATATTTTATTCACCTCTTCAGCGATCGACAATTGTAAGCCAGGTGACAAATTAGCATCCAATAATGCCAGTAAAGATGTCCAGATGTTCTCTACCCCTAACTTAAAAATAAGCAACGAAATCAAAACAATTATTGACCCTTCTATGTACGGAATTTTCATGTATGACAATAATATTCCTGCCAAAACAACTAAAGACGTAAAAATATCCAAAAAGGATTCATTAGCATTGGCTATTAACGATTGAGAATTAATCGCTTTACCAACATATCTTTCTTTTTTCGCTATAACAAAAGCCACAATAACAGATATCACACTCATTGCGGCCGGCAAAACCGGGAACTCATTGATCTCGGCAATGATGAAAAACTTATGAAGACCCTCCTTCAATATCTCAACACCGGCCCACACTATAAGCACGCCTATTATTAAACTCACAAAGGTTTCAGCTTTATATAGTCCATATGGAAATTTAGTAGTCTTTTTTCTTGAAGCCAACCATAAACCAAACCCAGAGGCAAAAATAGCTAAAAAATCGGCGCCACTGTGAAAAGCATCCGCCAGTAATATTTTTGAATCGCAAAAATATCCTATAAGACCTTTTGCCATGGCTAAAAGAAGAGTGACTAAAGCCGCGATTAAAGCCGTTTTCTGACCTTGTCGTAATCGTTTAAATTTATCAGAACTTTGTTCCATATACCAGCATACCTTCCTTATTTTTCATCGGGGAACTTACGTGTCATAAACGATCCGCATTGAGGACATTTCATCTTGAAACATGGCACAGCCAGCTGATGGGGGACTTCTATCCCACAATGCGGGCAAATACAACTGGTGGGCGGCATTCCCGCGCCAATGCCTCTGCCCCCTCTACCTCCGCCTCTTCTTCCTTTTCCAAAACCAAACGGCATTTTATTCCTCCTAATGATTGATCAAGGCATCGCAAAACTTATATCTTTCTCACATAGAAATCCTGGTCCCTATAACGCACCCTCCGCAGCTTCCCTTCTGATATCAAACTTTCTACTATATCCCGATAAGCTTTGGCTTTATTTAGAAATTCAACTACAGCTTCTTCTTTCATCGGATGCACCGATGTAATGCTTAAAAGATCCTGCCTTACATCTCCGGTAAAAGCAAACGCGTTTCCTTCATATCCTATCAAATATTCAGTATCGATACCCTTTTTAATAAAAAACTGATATGCCATATTGATAGCGTTTTCATCCGACGGCTTTACCTCTTTTTCTGCCGGTGGACGAGTGGGAATGGAAATATAACTTTTAAGAACTTTTAACCCGAATATAAAATTCGCTATTTTTTTTATTTCATCCTCACTATCATTAACGCCCTGAACCATCATAGTTTCCGTTACCAGGGTCCCTTTAAACATATCTGAAAATTCTAACATGCCTCTCAAAATATTTTCAAGCTTTAAAGATTTATGCGGCCGGTTTATCTTCCGCCATATGTCTTCACTAACAGCATCAGTCTTAAGGGACACCCAATCCGCCCGGCATAGATCATCCCTAACAGATTTCTCCCACACAAGAGAAGCATTTGTTATAACCGCGATCTTAATGCCCAACGGTTTAAGCCTATCAATTACCCTGCCAAGATTAATGTCTAAAGTGGGTTCGCCATCCGGCACAAAAGCAAGATAATCTATGGTCTCGCCTTTATCTCTGGCTTGAAATATCTTTTGCTCCACTTGTTGTACTATTTCCTCCGTCCTGTAAAACTCTTTTCTTTCCGTTATCATCTTTTGAGCCCGACCAACCTGACAATAAACACAGGAATACGTACAATTCTTTGGAGGAATATTATTTATGCCCAAACTCTGTCCTAAGCGCCTTGAGGGAACCGGGCCGAATGCTATTAATTTTGCTGTATTTTCCATATTACCTTAAACCTTCATCAATGGTGCCATCCGGAAGCATATTATCAGGATGATCAAGGCCCTCCTCTTCCATTCTTCTCCTTACACATCTTGAATTGTCACGCCAGCAGTATTCGTTGATCCATTTTTTATCTAATTTCCCCTGTTCATAAAACCGCTTAAGCGGACAAACAGTGAACCATTTACAAATCTTTTTATAATTCATTTTTTTACGATCAAGAAAATATTATTCCTTCTCAGCGATCAGGATCCAATGACATTTATCTTCATGTCTACTCTAATCTATAAACCTTACCACTAGGTTTCCCCACATAAGAAATACCGCAACGCCTATCAAACCACCCGCCAAAATCGAAACAGGAGGCAACAAAATCGATAATACAACTAAAACTAATACTCCGCCTCCCGCTATTAACAACATCCATTTCATGAAATATCCTCCGTAAAATATTTTAATCTGATACTAACTTATTTCTTGCCCTGATGATAACTCAAAATAACATCACCAACTTTACACCCGACATCTTTGGCAATAACCGGGCATTTCGCCATGAACAGAAAAAATACGGGTCTTTTTGTGCTAGAAAGAGCTTCAAAATTACCCTGTCCCTTACTAATAACCATCTCTGCCTTACGATACATAGATAAGAAATCTTTTGAGCATAGGGATAACACCGTGCCGGGCGCGTCTGAACCGCTTGAGACTATTTTTGCTATTGTTCCAATACCACAATCCTCAGCATCTCGTCTTAAGGCATCATTAATAACTGGCTTTTCTTTAACGGCATAGATGATCTGTTTGTCCTCATCCATCCTTTTTATCTGTTCGATCAGAATACGGTCAAAAACAACTTCACCGGCATTATCCGCCAGGTAAAGAATATTCTTCGAATGTTTCAAAACATGCTTGAATTTGGCATAATCAAAAATCGTTTTACTTTCCTGTTTGATTACCTTTTTTTCTTCATTCAATATTTTGGCCAGTTCCGCATTCACGTCCAATGTGTTTTTTACTCCATAATCGATAATATTTCCGGCAATGGCCATTTCAACCGCGAACAACAATTTATCACCGGCAGAATCCAGCTTTTCTATCAATTTGTCATAAATACCCAAAGCAAGCTCGTTACTCTTTTTTTTCTCTTTTAGAAAAGGATCCTTCTTACCAGAGATCTCATTCACAAGAGCATAAATAACTCTCCCTATCTCCGGTGGTGAAGACTTCAAGGATATTTTCGGCAAGAGAGCGGCCACTTCATCCAATATCTTTTTTTGGATCTTTGCGCTCGCTCCGGATTTCCTTGCCGCCGCGAGAGCCTGTTTAAAAAAACATGGAATACAGTCTAAATATGTCTTCATCTGATTTTATCCCCCCTTAAAAAGAAGTAGGACAGGTGCCAGTTGGACAAGTGCCCGTTGGACAACTACCCCTACCGGAACTTCCTACATTAAATGATCCAAAAAGTTTTTCAATATTCTTGCTGCCACATTTTTCACATTTGAATTTAGGTTTTTCAGAAATTACTCCTGTCAACAAATCAAATTTATGACCGCAATCTTTGCATACATAACTATAAACAGGCATGATCATCCTCCAATATTGATTTTTAATACACAAAATTTATTAAAAAACTTTATACTTTCTTAAACACCTCTTCTATCATTTTTCTATGACTCAAAAAAGGAATATGGGGAATATCTTCCCGGTTCACGAATACCGCTTCTTTTAGCTCATTATTCAAAGAAATCCGCTCCTTTACAACCCTGACAACGTAACCTATGACAAGCACAGTCTCATATTCTTTGGTCTTCTGAACATAAACCCCTATCAGTCTATCTATTTCCCCTTTTACCCCTGTCTCTTCTTCAAGCTCACGTAAACAAGCTTTTTCAGGAGTTTCATGCGACTCAATGAAACCTCCGGGCAGAGCCCATTTATTATATCCGGGGTTAAGATTTCTTTTGGTTATAAGTATTTTACCACGATCATTTATTGCCGCGCAAACCGCGACCGGCAACGGATTTTTATAATCTATCCAGCCGCACTTCCGACAAACCGATCTCTCCCGACCATCCACTTTCTTCCGTCGCAAGGAATCTTTACATAAAGGACAAAATTTAAATGTGTTTTTTATCATTTCAATTTTTCAAGTTCGTTCAGAGTTTTTTCCGCGACAACTTTCTCTTTGTTAAAATGTTTTTTCATTCTTGCAAGACATTTATCTTTTTCATTGTCATCGGCAAAATGTTTTGCGCAAAGCTCCATAAATCTTGTAGTCATTTCTACATTTGCTTTCACATTATCGGGTATTTTTTCACTATCATGTCTTACTGCTTCTTCTGGACATATACTATGACAAATACCGCAACGGATACATTCTTCCATATTTATCTTTGCTTTTTCATCCTCTATCGTTATCGTCGCAACCGGACACTTCTCTACACACATTCTGCAACCGGTACACTTCTTTATGTCAACCCATGGCATCTTAAAACCTCCTTAAATTAATATACAATACCTCACACAAAATACATAATACTTACATCTCAATAATCGATTATTATAATAAAAACAGAAAAAATTTATGTTTTATTTTTAATTTTTTGTTGTGCTAACTCTTGAAAAACCTTTTCAGCCGCTAACGATATCGGTTCCGCGCCAGGATCAGAAGACAATTCCGGCTGTCCCGCACATCTCAATGTTGTCATATCCTGCACCGATAAACCGCATCTTATAGCCAGGGTTATCATATCAATATGCTTCACGGGAAGTTCATCATCGCTAAGAATCTGTCCTCCAATGATCTTTTCATTTTTTTTATTAAACACCAGCTTAACGGTATAAGGCTTCTTCTCTCTCATCATAGAGTGTTTACTTGCTGAACTTTGTGTAACACTGATTACGTCAATATTCTCATTTTTTGCTTCCGCTTCAGTAATACCTGTTCCCGCGATCACTTTATCAAAAAATTTTGTAGCAAAGCTGTTAAGCAAAGGTGGAAATTTCACTTTATATCCTAAAATATTTTTAGCTATTACCCTGCCCCCGATCACCGCGTTTGGGCGCAACTGTCCAAGAATGGGTTTACCGGTAACATGACTTTGATATTGAATAAGGTCACCTCCGGCATAAATATCGGGATCAGAAGTCCGTAAATAATTATCTACTTTTAGACCCAATTCCCCCATTTCAAGACCTGCCTTCACAGCTAATTCACTGTTCGGCGCTGTCCCGGCGGAAATGATCACCATTTCCGCATTTACTTCTTCGTTTGAGGAAAACACTACTTTTTCTGCCGCTTTTTTACCTCTAATTTCTTTTACCTTTTGGTTCAATCGCAAATCAACACCTTTTTCTTTCATGTATCCTTCCACTTCTTCACTCATATCCGCGTCCAGAATACCTTGCATAACATGCTCGAGCATTTCAACCAATATAACGTTTACTCCATGCCGGGAAATCAAATAAGCAACCTCTATCCCTATAGCACCGGCTCCTACTAATACCACGTTTTTTACTCGTTTGGAATTCATCCAATGAAGAATATTAACAGCATCACCACTTGTCCTCAGGGAAAATACTCCCGGCAAGTTGATACCAGGAACGGGCAAGGTAGTCGGTTTCGCGCCCGTCGCTAAAACAAGCTTATCATACGGATAAGTTTTCCCGTCAGCAGTGGTTACTATCTTTTTGTCTCTGTCAATACCCACCGCTTTAACATTTACCAATTCTATCCCCTCACTTGTGAAAATATTATCATCTTTATATGAAGGCTCTACCATGACATTTCCACAACAAATATACGGCGTAGCGCACCTAGTTAAAAGCCCTTTTTCTTCCTGTTCTCTGATTATAGTGATGTGCAAAGAAGGATTTAATTTTTTCAAAGTCCGTGCCGCCAAAGCACCGCATCCGGAACATCCTATAACTACTATCCTATCCGATTGACCCATACGTTCCTCCAGATTAAGCTGTTAATTGGCTTTGTGAAAATACTTTTTACTTTCAGTAGAACCCCACTCTATTTTGTCATAAACGCGTTCACTGCCATAAACACAGCAGCAGCCAAAGTTGTATAAGCAAATATCTTTTTTAAACGAACAGGATCAATTT
>CAYZXR010000057.1:0-3109 GCA_964482475.1 uncultured Planctomycetia bacterium
CCGTGTGTTATAAAGTAACAGTCGTACCATTCTTAACTGAAGATTCTGAACTCTGAACTAAAAAAATCATGGCATATCAAGTATTAGCACAGAAATATCGTCCCCAGACATTTGAAGATGTGATAGGGCAGGAAGCGGTAACGCGGACTTTGCGAAACTCCATTGATCGCGAACGCATAGCCAATGCCTATATTTTTTCAGGGCCTCGTGGTGTAGGGAAAACATCAGTTGCTCGATTAATCTCTAAAATGCTTAATTGTGAGAAGCCCGGCAAAACCGGACCTTGCAATAAGTGTACGTCTTGTGTTGAAATCACCGAGGGCAGGAGTATGGATGTACTTGAGATAGATGGTGCTTCAAATAGGGGCATTGATGAGATTCGCACTTTAAGAGAAAATGTTAAGTTTCATCCCGCATCCGGAAAATTCAAAATATACATTATTGACGAAGTACACATGCTTACAACGGAAGCATTCAATGCTCTTTTAAAGACACTGGAAGAGCCGCCAAAACATGTTAAATTCATATTTGCTACGACGGAAGCGCATAAAGTTTTACCCACAATAATGTCACGTTGTCAAAAATTTGACTTCAAGCGTATTTCTCCGAGGATGATATTTGATCGGTTAATGAAAATCGCTAAAAATGAGAAGATAGATATTGATGAAAAAGCAGCTCTTCTTATGGCACGATCCGCTGACGGGAGCCTTCGTGATGCCCTTGTAGTTCTGGATCAGATGGTATCCTTTTCTGTCGGAAAAGTATCAGCTGACGATGTAATAGAACTTTTAGGAATGGTACACAAGGAAAAGATATTCCATCTTGCCGATGCGGTAATGATGAACCGGACGGGGCAGGTTATATCTTGTTTGGATGATCTGATCAATAGCGGAAAGGATCCCGTGTTTATAGCGGACAGTCTTCTCGGGTATTATAGAGATCTTATGATCCTCAAGACTGTCGGAGCGCCAACTTCGGATATGGCTTTTACAGAAGATGAACTTGCGGAGATGAAGAAATTCGCGAGTAAGATATCACTGGAAGAAATCATATATGTTTTGCAGAATCTTGCGAGATGTTTAGATCTTATGAAGGGCACTATGTTTACAAGATCTCCGTTGGAAGTGACTTTGATCAAACTTGCCGGAAGGAAGAATGTGCTGTCATTGTCGGACATCATGCAGAGATTAGAGGCCTTGGAAAAAGGCGGAATTCCGGTTGTTTCCGCAAAGAGTACAGCGCCAGAGATAAAAAGAAAAAGTGAGGTTGTTGAAAAGAAGGTGGACATTCCGGAGGTGGACCAATACGAGGAGTCCCCCGTGCCTCCCACCGAAGAAACTATCGATGCGGGTGAGAAGATAGTTCTGAAGGAAAACGCGCCGGACGAGAAATCTGCCTGGCAGGCCATAATGAGCTATGTCAGGAATAAAAAAATGTCGGTATTTACATTTCTCAGTCATGCTAGTCCTGTGGAATGCAATTCTGATAAAGTTATTATAGGCTTCGGGAAAGACCATGTATTTAATAAAGAAGTGCTTGAGTCCGGTGATAATAAAGAACTGATAACTGAAGCCGTTTCAAGTGTTCTTGGAGCTTCGCCTAAATTAGAGTTTAAGATTCTCGAATTTATGGGAGAATCACAGGAAGAGATAGAGACAGTGCAAAAGAAGAAGGATGAAGCAAGAATAGCGTCCAATCCTATTATAGAGAAAGCTATGGATGTTTTTGGAGGCCGAATAGTTCGGGATCAGACGGAGGGGAGCTGATGAATACCGCTTTTCCTTCTGTCATGCGCAGACTTATTGAAGAATTTTCCCGCATGCCGGGCATTGGATCAAAATCCGCACAGAGACTTACTTTTCATATATTGAGATCTTCATCCGGAGATATCGCAAGACTTTTGAGGTCTATCCGTGACGTTAAAGAGAATGTCAGGGCCTGCCAGGTGTGTAATAATCTTAGTGAAAAAGAGCTGTGCAGTGTGTGTTCCGATAACTCTCGCGACAGATCGAAAATATGTGTAGTGGAAGGTCCGAATGGCGTTATTTCTATGGAAAAAAGCGGGGTATACCGTGGATTGTACCATGTCCTTCTTGGTGAGCTTTCACCGATGGATGGTATCGGACCTGATGAACTAAAGATCAAGGAATTGCTGGACAGGGTCAGGAAAGAGAAAATAAAAGAAGTTGTTATAGCCACGAATTTTACTACCGAAGGGGAAACCACAGCGCTGTATATACAAGAGGTGTTGAAACCCTTTAAGATTAAGACCACACGCCTTGCGCATGGTGTTCCGGTAGGTGCTAGCCTAGAATATGCGGATGTTGCTACATTGCAGAGAGCGTTTGAAGAGCGCAGATGAATGTAGCCAGGCGCATAATATGCATATTCCGTACGAGACATGTAGCTTGACTCGTTAATTATTATCATTATACTGTAATAGTGCACTATAGATTACCATGCGAATCATATTAAGGAGGTAAGCGATGGGGATTATTGAAGTAGTAAAGAAGGGGTTCACGGAAACCTCGAAACTTATGAAAGTTGTGCTGATATTTTTTGTGTTCAACGTTATTATGGGAATAATAAGTTTGCCGTTGAACAATCCGCTCAATGCGGATAATCCCGGTATCGCTTTGCTGTCAGGGGTACTGACTTTAGTCTTTTTTCTAGGGTTTGTTTTTCTTCAGGGCGGGGCGCTTGGCATCGTAAAAGATCGCATAAAAACCGGTGCTGGTGAACTTTCTCAATTTGCCGCGTATGGAAAGAAATTTTATCTTCGAATATTAGGTCTTCTCCTCATGTATATACTGATTGCTGTTGCCGTTGTGTTGCTGTTGGCTCTTTTAAGTGCAGGGTTGCTGCTGTTGGGGGATAATATATTCGTAAGAAGTATAATTGCGGTGATCATTACAGTGGTAGCTTTTATTATGATCACACTGCTTATTTATCCGGTGTATGCTATTGTTGTTGATGATGTTGGTCCTATAATGGCGTTGAAGAATGGCATTAACGCATCTAAGGATAATTTCAAGAAAACACTTGGAGCTTTTGCTGTATTGTTAGTCGCTAGTTTGTTGATCTCTCTAGTAATAGGGTTTTTGACAGG
>CAYZXR010000057.1:3209-7050 GCA_964482475.1 uncultured Planctomycetia bacterium
TATTTTGTGTGTTATAATAACCCGATTTTTGATATTTACTAATCAAATGACGAGTGTGAATTCCGGGTTCTTTTCCCGGCGCTTAACATCGTAACGGGAGGCTTTTCAATGAAACGGTCAATGGTTCCACATAGTGGCAACAGCGCTGTCGCGCATGTCGCGCACGCAACAAATGAAGTTATTGCAATATATCCTATAACTCCTTCTTCGGATATGGGTGAAATGGCGGATGCGAAATCGGCGGCCGGTCAAAAGAATATATGGGGGACAGTGCCTCACGTAGTGGAGATGCAATCAGAAGGCGGCGCTTCCGGTGCGGTTCACGGCGCGCTTACAGTCGGTGCTTTAACTACTACGTTTACAGCTTCACAAGGGCTTCTCTTGATGATACCGAACATGTACAAGATAGCTGGTGAGCTTACTCCTACGGTGTTCCATGTTGCTGCCAGGGCTATCGCGTGTCAGGCACTGTCGATATTTGGTGACCACTCAGATGTAATGGCGACAAGATCAACGGGGTGGGCCTTGCTTTCTTCCGGTAGTATTCAGGAAGCCATGGATTTTTCCATTATATCGCAGGCCGCGACATTGGAATCTAGAATACCTTTCGTTCATTTTTTCGAGGGATTCAGAGTTTCTCATGAGATCCAAAAAGTTGAAGAACTCACATTTAAGGATATGGACGCGATGCTTGATCGCAAACTGATATATGCCCATAGAAAATGGGGCATGTCACCTGAAAGACCGGTATTACGTGGAACATCGCAGAATCCGGACGTCTTTTTTCAGGGACGAGAATCGGTAAATAAATATTATCTTGAATGTCCCGGTGTTGTGCAGAAAGCTATGGACAAGTTCGCTAAATTGACAGGTAGGCAATATAAGTTATTCGACTATGTCGGCGCGAAGGACGCGGAAAAGGTAATCGTTATTCTGGGTTGTGGTGGCGAGACAGCGCACGAAACAGTGGAACATCTGAATGAGCAAGGGGAAAAGGTCGGCGTTGTTCGTGTAAGATTATTCAGGCCATTTGATATAAGTGCTTTCATAGAGTCTTTGCCTAAAACCGTTAAGTCTATAGCGGTTCTTGATAGAACAAAAGAGCCTGGCAGTATTGGAGAACCTCTCTACGAAGACATAAGAACAGCTATTGGAGAGGCTATGCAGGATGGCAGGACCCCATTTAAAGAATATCCGACAATAGTCGGTGGACGATATGGTCTTGGGTCGGCTGAGTTTACCCCCGCCATGATAAAAGGAATTTTTGATAATCTTGCGCAAGACAAACCAAAAAATCATTTCACAGTAGGGATTAATGATGACCTGACGAATACGAGTCTTGATTATGACCCGGAGTATAGCGTTGAAAAGCCGGACACATATAGAGCTATGTTCTATGGTCTTGGAGCTGATGGAACAGTGGGCGCGAATAAAAATTCCATTAAGATCATTGGCGCGAAGACTGATAATTATGCTCAGGGATATTTTGTGTATGATTCAAAAAAGGCCGGAGCGATTACAGTATCACATCTTAGATTTGGAAAAGATAAAATAAGAAGTCCATATTTGGTTAGTTGTGCCAATTTCATAGCATGTCACAACTTTTCTTTTCTTGAAAAATACGATATGTTGAAGAATATTGAATGCGGCGGAATTTTTCTGATCAACTCAGCGCATGCGAAAAATGAAGTCTGGGAGACTTTGCCGTCAAAGGTTCAGAAACAGATTGTAGATAAAAAACTTAAAGTTTATGTTATAGACGCAATAAAGATCGCGCAAGAGGTTGGGCTCGGTGCACGTATTAATGTTATCATGCAAACCGCTTTCTTTAAGATATCCGGAGTGATTGATGAAAAGATCGCGATAGAAGCCATTAAAGAAGCCACTCGGAAAACTTACGGAAAGAAGGGTGATAAGATCGTTAATATGAACATTCAGGCGGTTGATATGGCGCTTTCCAAAATAGAGCAACTCGATGTGCCCTCTGAATTTAAAGGAGAAATAACAGAAAGAGAAGTTGTCCCTGGGGACGCGCCGGAATTTGTCAAAAATACAACTTCTAAAATACTACGTGGTGAAGGAGAAACGGTAAAAGTTTCCGAAATGCCGGATGATGGTACTTGGATCACCGCGACTACACAGTATGAAAAGAGGAATATTGCCATAGCAATCCCTGCTTGGAATACCGATACTTGTATACAATGCGGAAAGTGTTCTCTTGTTTGTCCTCATGCCGCGATACGTCCCAAGCTATATAAAGAAGAACTTGTTAAAGGCGCACCTGAAACATTTAAACACGTGGCACCAAAGCCGCCTAAGGGGCTCGATGGGTATGTGTACACATTACAGGTAGCACCTGAAGATTGTACGGGATGCGGGACATGTGTAGAGAATTGTCCCATGAAAGTTAAAGAGGCTATTAAGATGATGCCTCAGGAACCATTGCGGGATGCTGAAAAGAAAAATTATGAATTTTTCTTAAATTTACCGGAAACAGATCCAGCGCTTTTTCAGAGGAATACGATGAAAGGAAGTCAGTACGTCAGGCCGTTATTTGAGTATTCAGGCGCGTGTGCCGGATGTGGCGAGACAGCCTATGTAAAGCTTTTGACCCAGCTTTTTGGTGACAGAGCTATCATCGCCAACGCCACCGGATGTTCATCCATTTATGGTGGAAATTTGCCGACAACGCCTTACGCGAAACGCGCCGATGGTTGCGGGCCTACATGGAATAACTCGCTCTTTGAAGACAATGCCGAGATAGCTTATGGTATGCGTCTTACGGTTGATAAATATACCGAGTATGCTAACGAGTTGGCTGATAGAATACTTAAAGACAGTTCAGACAAGCCGGAACTTAAAGCGCTTCTTGAGGAGATGAAGGGGGCTGATCAGTCTGCTCAGGAAGGCATAGAGTCACAGCGCGGTCGGGTGAACAAACTGAAAGAGTTGTTGAAGGGTTGCGATTGCGTAGATTGTGCCGATCTTTTGTCAGTAGCCGAGTATTTTATAAAGAAATCTGTCTGGGCTATTGGAGGAGATGGATGGGCATATGATATCGGTTATGGTGGGTTAGATCACGTGCTTGCCCAAGGAAAGAACGTGAATGTGTTGGTAGTTGATACTGAAGTATATTCTAATACTGGTGGACAGGCGTCAAAAGCTACCCCGATGGGGGCCGTCGCGAAATTCGCGGCCAGTGGTAAACCAATAGGTAAAAAAGATCTTGGCTTAATATCAATGTGCTATGGTTATATATATGTCGCAAAAATCGCGTTAGGTGCGGATCCTGTACAAGCTATGAGAGCATTTAATGAAGCTGAAGCATATGACGGGCCTTCGATTATTATTGCGTATTCCCATTGTATTGCGCATGGTATTAACATGGTGAAGGGGCTAGAGGAACAGAAGAAAGCGGTGGCTTCCGGGCACTGGCCGTTATTCCGCTATAATCCGCTTCTTCACGCGGAAGGAAAAAATCCGCTTATTCTTGATAGCAAAGCGCCGAGTATCTCGTTGGAAGAGTATACAAGTAATGAAAATAGGTATACTGTGCTTAAGCGCTCAAATCCTGAGAGGGCAGCGGCGCTTTCAAAAAAGGCTCAACATCAGACAGATGAACAGTACAAGTTTTATAAGTATTTGGCTGATAGAAAATGTGATGAAAATGGGGATAAAGAGGTCGTCTAAGTAGGCGACATCCGAACATCCTGATCAGGAAGGGACAAGGACTAAACAGTCCCTGTCCCTTTTTGTTTTATTATGTAACCTAGTCCCACCCCGGAGGTGGGTTAGTGGACACAAAAAAATAAGAGTGTGAGAATATGGAAATATCAGATAT
>CAYZXR010000058.1:0-6976 GCA_964482475.1 uncultured Planctomycetia bacterium
GTGCTTCTCTTGAATATCTTGAGGGCAAAGAACTACCGGGATTAGCGGCATTAGATGACAAATAATAGTTTAGTTGTTAGTTTCTAGTTGTTAGTTTTTAGAACTTAAAAAATATTCTAAAAACCAGAAACCAGAAACCAGAAACCAGAAACCAAGAATGAAGGAGAGAAAAATGCGTAGACCTATGATAGCCGGTAACTGGAAGATGTATAATGATGTTAATGAAGCGGCTACGCTTGTTGCCGACATAAAACGTGCTTTATTTGATGTGGAGAACGTAGACATTGTCGTAATCCCTCCGTTTGTTGACCTTAGCGATGTTGGAGAGATGTTGATAGAAGGTAATATCTCTCTTGGTGCT
The DNA here is from genome assembly GCA_964482475.1 of uncultured Planctomycetia bacterium. Taxonomy (GTDB): domain Bacteria; phylum Omnitrophota; class Gorgyraeia; order Tantalellales; family Tantalellaceae; genus JAHJBY01. The sequence goes on from CAYZXR010000058.1 coordinate 362, forward strand.
CAGAATTGTTTCTGGGAAGCAGAGGGTGCGTTCACTGGCGAGGTATCCGCGAAAATGCTTAAGAGTGTCGGTTGTGATTATGTGACGATAGGACACTCGGAACGCCGCAAATATTTTGGTGAAACTGACGAAACAGTAAATCGCAGAATAAAGGCTGTTCTTGATAATGGTCTGGTTCCTATAGTTTGTGTCGGTGAGACGTTGGAAGAAAGGGAAGAGAGCAGGACAATGGAAGTTGTTCAAGCCCAAATAACCGGAGCGCTTAAGGGATTCACTGAAGAAGATATTGATTCGATGGTCATAGCATACGAACCGGTTTGGGCGATAGGCACCGGGAAGACGGCGACTCCCGCTCAAGCTCAGGAAGTTCATGCTATGATAAGGGGATTATTGAAAGAAATGTACTCAAGTTCTCTTTCAGATGGGAAGAGGATTCTGTATGGTGGAAGTGTTAAGCCGGACAATGTAGAAGAACTTATGAAAGAAAAAGACATAGATGGTGGTCTTATAGGTGGAGCGAGTTTGAAGGCAGACAGTTTTGCCGCCCTGGTTCAGAAGACTTCAGGGGTGTGTTCTTAAACAAAAGGACTTAAAATGTATCATATTTTATTAGCGATCCATATAATAACCTGTTTATTTCTAATTGTTTCGATATTGCTGCAGGCTGGCAAGGGTGGCGGATTGACAGAAGCCTTTGGTGGACAGACGCAGTCAGTATTGGGGTCGCAGGCGCCTAACGTTCTAAAAAAGGCCACGGAAATCAGCGCCATCATGTTTTTGGTGCTATCATTGCTCTTAGCTATGATGACAACTAGGAGAGGCAAATCTCTTTTTCAGCAAATGAAAGTGCCTGCTCAGGTACCAGTTGCTACGGCTACTGTTGATGAGATTCCTGTGACGGATGCGGAGCCATTGGCCACATCCGGTGGAAGTGTACCTGAAACCAAATAGCACACGTCAGACGAGATCATAATCTCTATGAGACGGCATTTAAAATTAAATCTAAATAAAGGGTCGTCGCTTGTAAAGCAAGCGGGGGCCTTTTTTTTGTTTTTATTATTTAGTTGTCATACTTTGGTTTCGGGAGCGGAGGGAGTTTCACGTGACGCTTTTGTGGTATCCGGGATAGGTGACGCTAGAGTATTGATACCATTCTTCGCGGATGATGTATCTTCTAGTTCTATTTGCGGTCTTGTGTATAACGGACTAACGAAGGTTGATAAGAATTTAAATATTGTGGGAGATCTTGCCGAACGATGGGAAGTGTCGGACGATGGTCGGGTGATAATTTTTTATCTGCGAAAAAACGTTTTATGGCACGATGGGGTGCCATTCACAGCGGAGGATGTCCAATTTACTTATGAGACGATCCTTGATCCGGCCTGCGGGAGTCCATATATTTCAGGGTTTATGGATATTAGCGAGATTAAAGTTATTGATACGCACACTGTTCGCTTCGAGTATAAACAGCCATATGCTCCGGCGTTACTCAAACTTGGTATGGGGGTAGTCCCAAAACATCTTTTTGAAGGGTATGAAGACATACGCAGGTCGCCTTACGCCCGAAGCCCTATAGGAACCGGTCCGTATGTGTTTAAAAAATGGGAAAGTGGCCAGCACATCATACTTGAAGCTAATAAGGATTATTTTAGGCATGAACCGGGAATAAAGCGTTATGTGTATAGAATAATTCCAGATCAGTCGGTGGCATTTCTTGAACTTATTGCAGGAGGGGTGGATTCGGTACAACTCAATCCGTATCAGTTTCGATATCGCAGTGAAACTGTCCAATTCAAAAAAAAGATAAACAAATATAAATATCTCGCTCCGGCCTATACGTACATAGGATACAACTTGAAAGATCCTTTTCTAAAGGATGTTAAGGTGCGGCAGGCCTTGAGTTACGCGATTGATAAAAAAGAAATAATAAATGCGGCTTTGCTTGGAATGGGAGAGTCTTGTACCGGCCATTTTTGGAAAAACTCCATATACTATGATCAGAGTGTGGATATTTATAACTATGATCCTGCAAAAGCAAAGGTTTTATTATCTGAAGCGGGATGGGTAGATGTTGACGATGATGGTGTATTGGAAAAAGATGGCTTGGAATTCAGGATGAGAATCATAACAAATCAGGGAAGCCAGGTGCGTGAAGATGTCGCTACTATTGTGCAACAACAGTGGGCGGAAATCGGTGTTGTGGTTGATATTCAAATCGTGGCATGGGCGGCGTTTTTGGATCAGTTCATAGGGCGGCATAATTTTCAAGCGGTAATACTGGGATGGTCACTTCCTATAGATCCTGATTGTTATTCGATCTGGCATTCTGATTCGATAGGCGAAAGTGGATTGAATTCAGTTTCATATTCTAATAAAAGAGTAGATGAATTGATAGAGAAGGGTAGAAGGGAGTTTGACACGGAAAAACGGAAGGACATATATCACGAGATACATCGTATTATCGCTCGGGATGCGCCGTATACTTTCCTTTTTTCCGCGTACGCTACACCGGCGGTCAACAAGCGTTTTCACGGTATAGAGTCCGCCCCGGCGGGAATAGCTTATAACTTCATAGACTGGTATGTTCCGAAGGACGAAGTAAAATACAAATTTTAAATGGTAGGGGCGGGGTTACCCCTCCCCTTGATTGAAACAAAATAATTGGTAGTTCATATGCGTAGATACATCATAAAAAGACTGTTATTAATCATCCCGATGCTTATCGGGATATCCTTCATACTTTTTGTGATAATGCATCTTGCTCCGGGAGATCCCGCCAGCATACGGTATGGCTTAAACCCGGATGTTTCAGAAACCGCAAGAGAGAATTTCAATAAAGTTTATGGATTGGATAAACCTATTTTAGTCCAATATGGTATATGGATGAAAAAGTTTGTGTCTCTTGATTTCGGAAATTCGTTTATAGATGATCAAAATGTGGTAGAGAAGATCGTGTCGAAATTGCCAGCCACATTATTATTACAGATAACATCCCTGATCGTTATTTTTTGCGTGGCCCTGCCAATAGGGATAATAAGCGCTGTTAAACGAAACACAGCGTTTGATAAAATTATGACTGTAATAGTTTTTACAGGATATGCTATGCCGACATTCTGGCTAGCCCTGCTTTTGATATTCATATTCGGTTTTAAATTACAATGGTTCCCGATATCCGGAATGGATCCGTGGTATGTGTCTTATCTAAGCCTGGCAGACAGGATAAAAGACACCGCATGGCATCTTGTTTTGCCGGTATTTGTGACGGCTTTTACAGGATTAGCGTCACTTTCGAGATATTCAAGATCAAGCGTAATAGAGACGATGCAGCAACAATATATTCTAACGGCCAGGGCAAAAGGGCTTCCTGAACGACGCATCATTCTTGTTCACGCGGTAAGAAACGCACTCTTGCCGATAATTACCATTTTGGGGTTAACACTTCCAGCTCTTATTTCCGGAAGTTTTATTTTTGAGACGATATTCGCTTGGCCCGGCATGGGACGGTTGGGATATGAAGCGATAATGAATTATGATTATCCTGTAGTTATGGGGGTGGCTGTTATCTCGACCTTTCTTACACTTCTCGGTATATTGTTCTCGGATATAGCATACGCGCTTGTTGACCCGCGTATCCGATATGGAGGAAAACAATGAGGGTGAGATTGATACTGGGACTGTCTATAGTGATTATCATGGCGTTGGCGGCAATTTTCGCTCCACAAATCACCGTGTATGATCCGCTTGAGATGAATCTTGCCCCGGAAGTTCGCTTGCAGGGCCCGTCAGCGGAACATTTTTTAGGAACTGACAATCTAGGTAGAGATGTTTTTAGCCGCATGGTATATGGTGCTCGAGTTTCCTTAAGTGTTGGTTTTATAGCGGTTTTTATAGCACTTGTTATCGGGGTGTTTCTCGGAGGGGTGAGCGGGTATTATGGTGGTGTTGTGGATATAGTTATTATGCGGATAGTTGAGATAATGTATTCTTTCCCCACATTGTTTCTGATTATGATAGTTATCACATTTCTTGGTCCTAACATTGTAAATGTAATGGTGATCATTGGATTGACTAGCTGGGTGGGGTTATGCCGGCTCGTGAGAGCGGAATTCCTGACGCTTCGAGAACGAGACTTTGTTTATGCCGCAAAAGTCCAGAAGGTCTCGGATATGCGTATAATATTCAGGCATATATTGCCGAATGCGATGGCTCCGGTTTATGTGAGCGCTACCTTAAGTGTAGGTGCCGCTATACTTATCGAAAGCGCACTTAGCTTCCTTGGTCTCGGGGTTCAGATCCCGACACCAAGTTGGGGTAATATATTAACGACCGGGAAAAATTATATTGACTATGCGTGGTGGCTTACTGTTTTTCCGGGGTGTGCGATACTTATAACAGTACTAAGCTTTAATTTGATAGGGGAGTCTTTGCGGGAAATGCTGGATCCGCGACTTCAAGAACGACCACAAAAATAAGAGATGTAGGGGTTGACCAATATGTCCGCCCTCTAATTATTTTCCAAGCAAGGAGATAAATGAGTTCGATTAATTCAATACTTGAAATAAAAAATCTGACCGTCACGATTGGCGCTAAGCGAGTCATAGATGATGTGAGCTTGCAGCTGCTATCCGGTGAGATTACCGCGCTTGTTGGTGAATCGGGTAGTGGCAAGACGATGATGGCCTTGTCAATAATGGGACTTTTGCCCACGGTGACCCGCATTTCTGGTGGGGAGACATGGTTTCGAGGGAAAAAAATGCCAGGAGCATCAAGTGAGGAGATGAGGTGTATACGCGGGAATGATATAGCGATCGTTTTTCAGGAACCATTTACGGCACTAAATCCTGTGATGAGGGTGGGTTCACAGATTGCCGAGGCTATTGCGGTTCACAGTAATGCATCAAGAGACGCGATCAATAAAAAGGTAGATGAACTTCTTGAAACAGTAAAATTACCTGCTACAGTAGGCTTGCGTTATCCCCATGAATTGTCGGGAGGAATGCGACAGAGGGTTATGCTGGCAATGGGTCTTTCTTGTTGCCCGTCGGTGCTGATACTTGATGAACCTACTACCGCGCTAGATGTGTCAGTTCAGAAACATATCCTCGATCTTATAAAACAGATACAGAAAGCAAGAAGGATGGCTGTTCTTTTCATTACTCATGATTTTTCCATTGTGAACACTATTGCGGACAAAGTGTGTGTAATGTGTAAGGGTAAACTCATTGAGAAGGGCACAAAAGATGATGTGCTTAAGAGACCCGAGCATGAATATACCCGGCAGTTAATAGCTTGTATTCCAAGATTGGGAGACAAACGATCACGCCTACCGGTAATAGATGAGAAGGTGTTTAAATAAAATGATCCAGATAATCGGACTAAGAAAGTATTTTCATACAAAAAATGTTCTATTCGGAAAAACAGGGAACATTATCAAAGCTGTTGATGATGTAAGTTTTTCTGTTCCGCGGGGGACAACATTCGGTCTTGTTGGTGAATCAGGGTCAGGGAAAACCACGATTGCCCGATTAATTGTGGGTATATTAAAGGCGGATGAAGGTGATGTCTCACTTGGCGGTGCGGCCGATATCGTGTTTCAAGATCCGTTCAGCTCCCTGAATCCCAGGATGCGTGTGGGTGATATTGTGGGAGAGTCCTTGCGTGTCAAGGGTGTCCCGAGTAGGGAAATAAAGGAAAGGGTTCAGGTGGCTCTTAAAGAAGTAAGTCTTAAAAATCCGGAAAGCGCAATGTGTTATCCACATCAGTTTTCCGGCGGGGAACGACAACGGATCGCGATCGCCAGGGCTATAATATGCCGTCCGGCTATCATCATTCTTGATGAACCTGTATCCAGTCTTGATGTATCAATTCAGGCAAGTATCCTCAATCTTTTAAAAGACATACAGCAAAAGTTAAATCTAACATATCTTTTTATTTCTCATGATCTCAGAGTGGTTGAGTTTATGTCTGATACCGTCGGTGTGATGAAAAAAGGGCGGCTTGTGGAGGTTGCCTCACGTAATGAAATATACCTTGCGCCGAAAAGCGCGTATACCCGCCATCTGCTTGATTCAATACCAAGAATATAGCAGTAGGGGCACGGCATCCCGTGTCTTTGCAGCTTTTATTTTCATTCATAATTCACGACTTGATTTTGATAGTGAAATTTGGTAAACTCTCCCTTTCAGGTTTGTTTGGTTATGCGCGATAACGAGGAGATTTTATGGGATATACAGTAGCTGAGAAGATTTTATTAGCACACGCGACGGGTGTAAAAAGTATTGCTCCCGGAGATTTTGTAATGGCAAAAATAGATTTTTGCTTTGGGAATGATATCACCGCTCCTATTGCGATACAGCAGTTTAAGACGCTTGGTAAAAAGAAAGTGTTTAATCAGAAGAGGATAGCGCTTATCCCAGATCATTTTCTTCCTGCCAAGGATATGCGCAGTGCGAATCAGGCAAAAATACTTAAGGAATTTGCTGAAGAATATGGCATTGTCAATTATTTTGAGGTAGGCGAGATGGGTGTTGAGCATGCACTCATACCTGAGAGAGGATTAATACTCCCGGGTGATCTCGTGATAGGCGCTGATTCACATACCTGTACGCACGGAGC
>CAYZXR010000059.1:0-6932 GCA_964482475.1 uncultured Planctomycetia bacterium
AATTTAATAGAAAAAATTATCGAAATTGAAGAGTTTAAAAATATGCCACTATTTGATCCACGTAACAAAGAGTTGGAATTAACAATCATAGAAAAAGAGGTATTCAAAAAAATGACGCATGCTTATGTTGTCTATGACAGAGATGAACGATATATGATCAGGGTTGTTTTAGGGAGCAGAATAAAAGAGTTAGAATGTTGGGAGGGGTTCTTAAGAGAGTTTGACGAATACGCGAAACTCATGGCTCCGAAAACTATACAGGATTTTATGTTTTTCTTGGATATGTATGATAGGTCTAGGATTTATTCCTTTCCTATGAGAACGATTTATGATAGGGAGTTTACAAAAGAGCTTGTCGTAGATCAGATTCTTTGCGATTCTCAGGGCTTTCTTTTGTGGAAGTATCAGCTGGCAAACTTGTTGGGATGCCTGGTTTACGATAATACGAGACCCGCAGAGGCGGTCAAAATCTTGAATGGCGTCAGTTTGATAGAGAAAGAGCATATTCCAGAAAAGGAGAATTTTTTGGAAGAAACCAAGGGAATGAAAATCAACGAGAATTTAACCCTTTATGATGTTTTGCTACAGAGAACAGTAGGTAATCCGTGTTTACGGTTAAGGGTTCCGATGTGGCGATATGCTCACAATTTATGCATGGCCCTGGGCGCGGGGGCGTAAATAGATAGAGATGCACATCCAAAGTTTAGTTATCGTCGACCCATTATTGCAGCCGTGATATAATAAACACTGCTTATGAATATTGTTGAGAATGAACAGGGTGTCAGTTGTGTAAGGAGTAGATAGTAATGTCGAATATAGGATTAAATATAATTATGCTTGTGATAGGTATTGCTATTGGGTTAGCCGTGGCTTTCTTTTTGAAAGCGTTTAGGCAGAAATCTGCTAGGGAATTAGCAAGTGATCTTATCGATGGTAGTATGAATACCCTTAAGGCAGAATTCGGAAACTTGTCTCTTGAGGCATTATCAAAGTCTACGGAAGTGTTTTTGAAGCTTGCTAAGGAAAGTCTGGGTTCCGAAAGACTGGAAGGAGCAAAAGACCTAGAATCTAAAAAGGAGCTTATAGATAAACAACTTGAGGTTATGACAGCTGAGCTTAAGGGCGTAACGGAATTAGTTAAAACCCTCGAAAAAGACCGGGAAGGTAAATTTAGCGAACTTGCAAATGAGCTGAAGAATACGAAAGAGCAGACTGCGGTACTTTTGGAGACAACAGCTTCATTAAACAAAACCCTATCCAATACACAAGCAAGGGGGCAGTGGGGCGAGCGTATGGCTGAGGATGTTCTGAGGGTAGCAGGGTTCATTGAGAATGTGAATTATCTGAAACAAAAGAAAATAGAAGATGTTGGCACAAAACCTGATTATACCTTTTTGCTGCCAAAAGATATGAAGCTCAATATGGATGTTAAGTTTCCTATGGAGAATTATGTAAAGTTTATTGAAACTGACATCGAGGTAGAAAAAGAAACTTATCGTAAACAGTTTCTTTCCGACGTAAAGAGCCGAATAAAAGAGGTAACAACCAGAGATTATATTAATCCTGAGCAGAATACGGTTGACTATGTTCTTCTGTTTATTCCGAATGAGCAAATATATGTATTTATCCAGACCCAAGACCAATCTATTCTGGAGGACAGTCTCAGTAGGAAAGTAATTCTATGTTCCCCCATAACCATGTTTGCTATTCTAGCTGTGATTCGGAAGGCTGTTGACAATTTCGCGCTTGAGAGGACATCAAAAGAGATAATATCTTTGCTGGGCAAGTTTCATAAGAATTGGGAGAAATTCGTTGAGAAGATGGCCGATGTCGGGAAGGGCATACAAAATGCACAAGAAGCTTACGAAGATCTGGTGGGAGTGCGTAAACGACAACTTGAAAGGCCACTTAATAAGATAGAAGAGCTTAGGGAGCAAAGAGCTCTGTCTAGCATAGAGGACGAGGAAGAGACTGTAGAGCAATAGGAGGGGGAAGATGTCTTATTCAGGGATCTCGGTTAAAACCGTTATTAATAACATAAACAGCGATAATAATGGATGGTTTTTACCGTTTGTACAACGACCCTATGTGTGGGGGAGCAGGTATGAAAGTGAACAATACATTTGTAAACTATTTGATTCCATTTTAAGAGGATATCCGATCGGGGGCCTTATTCTTTGGAATACTGAGATGGAAATAGCATATAGAGAGTTTGTTCGAGATTACCGTACAGGTGAAGACCCAGAGTTAGTTGACAAAGGAAGGTATGGCAGAAAAGATAAATGGTTGGTTTACGACGGGCAGCAGCGGCTACAAACACTCTACTCCTGTTTGAAACATACATTTAACGGGAAAGTACTGGTGTATGATCTATTTTTTGATCTAGCCGAACCGCACGATCCCAATGAAACAGGGTTCTTGTTTGTAGAAAAAAACTCAGACGTTCCTAAAAACCAATTAAGGATGAATGAATTGTTTTCAAAATTGCCGGATCAAGATAGTGATTTTGAAGATGAAGTTTTAAATAGAACCAATGAGATGGATTCTTCGAAGAGAAAAATTGTTAAGAAAAATTTTAAAACATTATGGAAAATATATGTTGAAACAGAAAAGCGCTCATTAGCATATTATGAGATCAAGACTGCCGAGGAAGATGAAGTAAATGAGATTTTTGAGAGATTGAATTCCGGCGGCATAGCCCTTTCTCAGTCAGACCTCCTGTTCACGCATATTAAAAAACACAATAAGCAATATGATTTTGAAGAAAAATTGCAATTTGCCTCCAAGGCAATATCTAACCGGACCGGAGGATATTTTTTTGGAGCATATAATATATTGCAGCTTTTGCATTTAATAGTAAGAGGCAGAGTGCGCGTAGATCCGAAGACCATAAAGGATAGTGAGCTAGACGCGTTTGCTTCCGCTTGGAAAACGCTTAGGGATCCATTGGTTGATTTTTTTAGCGATTATATTCGCGAACAATTTGGCATAAATAACGCGGCCATTATTCCCCTCAAGATAGCTTTGTTGCCCATAATAGTATACTTTCATGAAATCTATAAGAAGGGCTACAAATTTAAAAACATTACAAGTACAAGCATGAGGAATATCAACCGGTATTTCATAAAATCTCAGGCAAACGACTGGAGCTTACAAAGCTATGTAGATAATTTCACCAGCATAATTATCGAGAAAACAAAGGCAAGCAAAAAGGACATATTTGATTTCCCTATTAAGGAAATAGAAGAGAAAATTAAAGAGAAGGACAAACGGAATATAAGCGTAACATCAAAAAGTTTTAGTAATTGCAGGTGGTTCTCTTTAAAGGTTTTACTTCCAAATCGGATTTATCAATTTGAGCCTAATGCCAAAGGGCGCTTTAACCCTGAAATCGATCATATTTTTCCGGTTAAGCTGGAAGGGCACACAAATGAATATAGAGAAAAAGTTGATGTCTTGTGGAATTTACAGCCAGCACAAGGGGAAGGCAACGGCTATAAGCTAAACCATCACCCAAAAATGTTTTTTACAGACCAGCTCCAGGATGCCGAAGGTCATATTATTGCGGGCAGCAAGTACCTTTGTGATTATGATTTTATGTTTCCCAAGAGAGAGGATGGTGAGATAGATTTTTCAGCTCCGATATGGAATGATCCGATAGCCTTTATTGAAAACCGCAAAAAGTTGATGATAAATAATCTAGAAATAAGATATGGGATTTCGATAGAATAAAACAGATGTCTTTCGGAGAAGATAAGCAGGAGGAGCAATGAGCAGGCAAAAAATAATAACAAAATCAAAATATATTAACGGACTTAAATGTACAAAGCTGCTTTGGATAGATTGTAACGACAGAGAGAGGATTCCGCCACCGGATATTGGCCTGCAGCATGTTTTTGCACAGGGGAATGAGGTTGGAGAGCTAGCCAAAAAGTTGTATCCGGAAGGGATAGATGTTCCGTACGAAAGGGGAGGATTTTATCAAAACCTGGAAGAGACCCAAGCCTTACTTTCTTCAAGAAAACCATTATTTGAAGCGGGTTTTCTGACGGATGATCTGTATGCAAGAGTGGATATCTTGCGGCCTTCTTCTAAGAAGGGTAAATGGGACATATTGGAGGTAAAGAGTTCTACTGGTTTGAAGGATGTGCATAAGCATGATATTGCTTTCCAAAAATATTGTTGTGAGAGCAGCGGTCTAAAAATAGATAGGTGCTTTCTTCTCCTTGTAGACACTGCGTATGTGAAGGATGGAGATATTGTCCCTGAAGAATTTTTTGCGGAGATAGAAGTAACCGACGACATACAGGCATATGATCGGGGAATCCAGGAACACCTTTTGGAGATGCGGCAGGCTATTCTGGAAGAGAAATGTCCTGAGATTGAAATAGGAACTCATTGTAAAGAACCATATTCCTGTGCAATGGAAGGTGAGTGTTGGAAGGACCTTCCCGAAGATAATATTTTTACTCTGTATAATTGCGGTCCTAAGAAGGGGTTCCCATTGTATGAAAGTGGAATCAAGACCATAAGGCAGATTGAAGAAAATGGCTTAAGTGTAAGGCAGATTATACAGAAAAGCTGCGAAAAAACCGGGGAAATACACCTGGATAAAGAGGCTATAGAAGCATTTATCCACTCTCTGGATTATCCTGTCTATTTTATGGATTTTGAAACGATTAATCCTGCCGTGCCGCTATTTGATGGTACGCGTCCATATCAAAGAATTCCGTTTCAGTTCTCAGTACATATTCAAAAGGCCCCGGGAGAGGAATTGACTCATCATGGGTTTTTGTCAACAGACAGGGAAGACCCCAGAGGCAGGTTCCTTGAAGCACTTAAGGGTGCTTTGGGGGCAAAGGGATCGGTTATGGTGTTTAATAGAGGTTTTGAAGAGGGCGTTTTGAGTGAACTTGCGGCATTTGATCCGCAGTCTGAAGGATGGGTACAGTCGGTTAAAAGCAGAGTGGTAGATCTCCTGAAACCATTTAGATCGTTTGCATATTATAATCCTGCACAGCACGGGAGCGCTTCGATTAAGAAAGTATTACCAGCGGTAACAGGCAAGGGATACGAGGATATGGGGATAGCCGGAGGGGGAGATGCAAGTGCGCTATATTTTCATGTCACCTATGGCAACGCCGAGCCGGCTGAAAAAGAGCAAGTATATAGTGATCTTGAGAAATACTGTGGACTTGATACAGAAGGTATGGTGTGGATAGTGGAGGAACTTAGAAGGCTTTTGCGGGCATAGGAGAGTAGTATACCGCGATTACATTTTATCGATAAGCAGGAGGTTTTATGGACCAGAAACAATCGGCATTTCAAACACCTATTTCTATCTGTGATGCAGTCACGGAAGTTCATAGGAAAAGTTATATTCTGCCGGCAATACAGCGCGAATTTGTTTGGAAACCGGAACAGATCATACGTTTGTTTGATTCCTTGCTTAGAGGATATCCGATAGGATCATTTTTGTTCTGGAATATGGAAAAAGAACATATAAAAGAATATCAGTTTTATGAATTTGTTCGTGATTTTCATGAAAGGGACAATCCGCATAATCCCGAAGCCAACGTTACGGGGGAAGATAATGTTACTGTAATTTTGGATGGACAACAAAGGCTAACAGCTCTGTATATTGCGTTACGCGGAACGTATGCCTATAAAATACCCTGGAAAAGATGGTGCAATGATGATGCTTTTCCTAAAAGAAAATTGTTTCTAAATCTGACACAAGCAATCGATAACTACGAAGTCGGTCTTTATTATGATCTAAAGTTTCTGACAGAAGAAGAGGCCGCAAGGCAAACTGAGGATGTGCATTGGTTTGAATTGGGTAAGATCCTAGATTTAAAAGATGAGGTGGACGTAAATGACTACCTCATCGAGAATGGATTAATGGCAATTGATAAAGAGAGATCAAAATTTGCAAACAGAACCCTTTTTAAGCTTCATTCAATGATACACAAAGACAGGATAATTAATTATTATCTTGAGCATTCACAGGAATTGGAAAAAGTGCTTAACATTTTCATTAGAGTTAATAGCGGTGGAACACAATTGAGCTACTCAGATCTTCTTTTATCCATTGCTACGGCACAGTGGTCTACAAAAAACGCGAGAGAAGAAATAACTACATTTGTGGATGAGATTAATAATGTGGGGGAGGGGTTTGAGTTTGATAAGGACTTTGTTTTAAAGAGCTGCCTGGTATTGTCGGACATGACGGAGATAGCTTTCAAAGTAAAGAATTTTAGTAGTGAAAATATGCTTAAAATAGAGAAACAATGGGATGCGATTATGAAAGCGATCAGGACAGCTGTAGAGTTTTTGTCGAGTTGCGGATACAGTGGGCACACACTAACATCAGCCAATGCTGTAATACCGGTTGCCTATTACATTATCAGGATCGGCCTGCCCGACAATTTCGTGCTTTCTTCGAAATACCGGGAGGATAGGATAAAAATAAAAAAATGGCTTGCCCTTGCACTGATAAAAAAGGTGTTTAGCGGACAGCCGGACAATGTGTTGCGATCGATGCGGAATATAATTAAAGAGTCCAGGGAGGGTTTCCCGTTTGATGCGATAGTAAACAAGTTTAAGGGAACGAATAAGTCTATTGTTTTTGCGGAAGATGATATTGAAAATCTATTCTTTGCAAAATATGGACAGGGATTTACTTTTTCCGTCTTAGCACTGCTTTATCCATCATTAGATCTGCGAAATAGGTTTCACCAGGATCATATATTCCCAAGAAGTTGGTTTATGAGAAGAGTTCTCAAAAGTAAGGGGGTAGAGGCGGATCAGCAGGAATTTTACCTGGAGAACTTTGATTTTATAACCAACTTGCAGTTGCTCGAAGATCTTCCCAATGAGGAGAAATCAAGTAAAGATTTTAAAGAGTGGTTGTACTCGACATTTCCGGAAGA
>CAYZXR010000060.1:0-6881 GCA_964482475.1 uncultured Planctomycetia bacterium
GAAATGGACGCTATTATAGACGGACTTAAGAAAAAGGATAATTTTCTTATTACAGCACATGTTAAACCTGAAGGAGATTCAATAGGGAGTCAGCTGGCGATGTTGTATCTTTTAGAGAAACTTGGGAAGAAAGCCATAATAGTGAATCAGGATATTGTCCCTGACAATCTTAAGTTTCTTCCAGGAACTGAAAAGATTCAAAATGAGGTACCGCTTGGTTATATCCCTGAAGCCGTAGTATTCACAGATTGTCCAATACGTGAACGTGCCGGAAGTGTTGATAAGTGTTTTGACGAAAATATTATAATTATTAATGTTGATCATCATGTGAGTAATGAATATTATGGTGATATTAACTGGGTGGAATCCGGGATGAGTTCAGTTGGCGAGATGGCCTATCATCTTATAACGAGAGCCGGGATAGAGTTAGATGACGCGATCCGTCGAGTCATCTATACGGCTATAATAACGGACACCGGCATGTTTAATTATGACAATGCATCAGGGATGACTCACCGAGTAGTTGGTGAATTGATAGATGCCGGAATAAGTCCTAGTGCTATGCATGGTGAAATATTTGAACAAAAGCCTATAGAAAGTATAAGAATGTTAGGCAAAGTTCTTATGACTGTTGAGACAGTAGAAAATGATCGTATTGCGTACATTACATTGACTCGCGAGATGTTGACGGAAGAAGGTCTTGAGGGTGTTTCAACAGAAGAGTTCATTAATTATCCACGTTCAATAAAAGGCGTCGAAGTTGCTGTATTTTTCAATGAGGCGATGTGGGGTCCAGGTGCGGTAAATATTAGCTTTAGATCTAATGGAAACGTGGACGTTAATAAGATAGCATCAGTATTTGGCGGCGGTGGGCATAAGAAGGCCGCCGGGTGTTTTGTGAAATTTGGAATGGAAGAAGCAAAAGATAAAGTATTGGCAGAAGTCCGTAAAGTTGTGAATAGTTCAGGGCAGGTTTAGAACCTGCCCGTACGTGCATAGTTTGAACAAAGTAAATGTAGGGGCGGGTTCTAAACCCGCCCTTGATTGAAAAGGAAATGTAAATGGTTTCACCTATTGAAAATATAGATCCCGCTGGGATTTTGATTGTAGATAAACCCAAAGGGGTGACTAGTCATGATGTTGTGGCAATCGTGCGTCGTCACTTTCAAATAAAGAAAGTTGGACATGCCGGAACTCTTGATCCTAACGCTACAGGGGTACTTGTTTTGTTGTTGGGAAAAGCAACAAAACTTTCGGAAACATTTTTGAACCAGGATAAGGAATACGAAGGGGTGATGAAGCTTGGTGAGAAGACAGATTCGGGGGACTGTGAAGGTAAGGTCCTCAAGGTGCGCGAAGTAAATGTCGATGAGGATGAATTGCGAAAAGTGGTAAATAGCTTTCAGGGAGAAATAGAGCAGGTGCCGCCCATGTTTTCCGCCAAGAAGATCGGTGGAAAAAGATTATATAAGTTGGCACGTAAAGGGCTTGAGATAAAACGTGAGCCCCGAAAAATTCATATAAAGGAGATAGAGATAGAAAATGTGAACGTACCAATGGTTCATCTCAGGGTTGTATGTAGTAAAGGTACTTACATAAGACAGTTGGCAGACGATATTGGTGAAGCACTTGGCTGTGGAGCGAATCTTGCGGAATTAAGACGTACGAGATCAGGGGAGTTTGACCTTACGAAATCTGTTAAGTTTGACGCGCTTTCTAAAATGGATAAAGAGAAATTTTATGAAAATATTTCACGGATATAGGAACGTAAGTGAATTAAAAGATCCCGTAGCTGCTATCGGTATATTCGATGGTATGCACATCGGCCACAAACGTGTAGTGAATCGTGTTTTGCGTGCTTATGGGGCGGGCCGGGATAGAGTGGTTGTTACGTTTGATCCTCATCCGCGGAATGTCCTGAACCCCAAAAAAACTCTTCAACGGATAATGTCTCTTGAACATCGGTTGCATATTCTTCGCAAAATGGGGGTAGATGCCGTTATCGTAGTACGTTTCTCGGAACATATAGCACGTATGAGTCCGGAAGAGTTTGTTAGAAAAATCATTATTGGAGGGATAGGGGCCAGGACAGTATATGTAGGGGATAATTTTCATTTTGGTAAAAAGAAAAAAGGAAGTATAAAAACTTTTCGGGAGATCGGAAAGCTTTGTGGAGTTGATGTCCATAGTGTGCAGCCAATCCGGAAAAACAATAGGATCATTTCAAGCACATGGGTGCGTCGTCTTGTTTCGGCAGGGAAGCTAGTCGAGGCGGAAGCGCTTTTGAGACGGCCTGTTTCCGTTCTCGGCACTGTAGTGGGGGGTGATGAGCGCGGACGGACACTCGGGTTTCCGACTGCCAATATCGATCCGCACCATGAGGTGATACCTCCTCCCGGTGTCTATGCGGTTAAACTTGATATAAATGAACGTATATACGATGGCGTATTGAATATAGGGTTCAAACCGACATTTTACGGACGAAAGCTTAAAAAGAGAAAAGAACCACATATCGAGGTACATGTTTTTGATTTTAAAGGAAACTTATATGGTCTTGCTCTGGAGATATTTTTCATAGAGAAGTTAAGGAACGAAAAGAAGTTTCGCAATGAAGAGGCTCTAAAAGATCAAATACAAGCGGATGAGGAGCATGCCAAGAAATTTCTCTCCAGTCCGCGTATTTTACGTAAGATCAAGCGCTATAAGTATATATAGCAGAGGCAGGTCTATGTATGTGCCCTGTTTGGAGCATAGACATAGAGCACCCATCGTGGATTGTAGGGGCGAAAAATCTTTCGCCCTGAGCGCGTGCTAATATCGTTTACAAATACTGTGCTATATGATAGTATATTGCGTTGTTAGTGAGTCGTTTGTAGAAAATATGGTAAACGTAAGTATGAGGAGGTAACAAGAGTGTCATTGGTTAAAGAGAAAAAACAAGATATTATTAAAAATTTCAAGAAAAGTGATAACGATACCGGTTCTCCTGAGGTGCAGGTAGCACTTATAACCGGACGTATAGAACAGTTAATGGAGCACTTCAAAAAGCATAAGAAGGATAATCACTCTCGTAGAGGGCTTCTCATGCTTGTAAATAAAAGAAGGAAGCTTCTCGCGTATTTGAAATCGTCCGATAGGGAACGGTATCAGGACGTGATTTCTAGGCTTGGGCTTAGGAAATAACATCTAACAACTTATTGTTAGAAAAGTCTTCGATTTAAAACTCAAAAAGGATAAAAATGAAAATTGACAAAGTAAGCATGGAGCTAGGTGGGAAAGAAATAACAATTGAAACAGGTAAAATGGCCAAGCAGGCCCATGGATCGGTAACTGTTCAATGTGGCGGAACAGTGGTGCTCGTTACTGCTGTATGTGCCAAAACAGCGAGAGAATCTGTTGATTTTTTCCCTTTGACAGTAGAATATCAGGAAAAAACGTTTGCAGCAGGTAAAATTCCTGGTGGTTTTTTCAAGAGAGAAGGCAGGCCTTCAGAAAAGGGCATACTCACATCGAGAATGATCGATAGGCCTATAAGACCGCTTTTCCCTAAGGGCCAGATGAACGAAGTGCAGGTTATTGCCACGGTGCTATCTCTGGACGATGAAAACGATGCTGACATGTTAGCCATGGTAGGGGCTTCAGCCGCTTTAAGCATATCCGATATACCGTTTAACGGTCCTATCGGTGCTGTGAGAGTGGGGCTCATCGAAGACGAATTTGTATTGAATCCGACCTTCAGCCAGATTGAAGAAAGCAGTCTGGATTTAGTTGTTGTAGCGAACGAATCCGACGTAATTATGCTTGAGGCCGGAGCGGATAGCATAGGCGAAGAGAAGATGCTTGAAGCGATAAAGTTCGGTGCCGAGGGTGTAAAACCTCTGTTGAAACTACAAAATGAATTACAGAAGAAATGTGGAAAAGCAAAGAGAGAAGATATTGTTTGCTCAACACTTGACGAAGAACTTTACGCTAGGCTTAAAGAAAAGCTTTCAAGTAAAGTTGATAAGATCATGCATATATCGGACGTGGATAAACGCTCCGAAGCTCTTGAGGCTCTAAAAAAAGAACAGTTAGAAGAGGAAGTTACGGAAGAGAGCGGTGTTAGCGCAAAAGACGTGAAAAGCGCATTGTCGACTATGCAAAAAGAGATGATGAGGGCTATGATCCTCAAAGAAAAGAAACGTGTAGATGGGAGAGCTTTTGATCAGGTAAGGAATCTTGATTCAGAAATCAACTTACTGCCCAAGACGCATGGTTCAGCTCTTTTCACACGTGGTCAGACACAAGCCCTTGCGGTAATTACATTGGGTACCGGAAACGATGAACAGATAATAGACGCTCTTGAGGGTGAATACAAAAGAAAGTTTATGCTGCATTATAACTTTCCTCCGTTTAGTGTTGGTGAGGCTAGGTTCTTAAGAGGTCCCGGCAGACGTGAGATCGGACATGGAGCCCTTGCCGCTAAAGCTTTGACGCCGGTTCTCCCTGATGTGGACAGTTTTCCGTATACCATCAGGTTGGTCTCGGAAATACTTGAGTCAAACGGTTCCAGTTCTATGGCAACTGTTTGCGCTGGGTCTTTATCGCTTATGGCCAGTGGCGTTCCGATTAAAAGCGCTGTTAGTGGTATAGCTATGGGATTGATAAAAGAAGAAGACGATTATGCCGTACTTACTGACATTGCTGGTTTGGAAGATCATTGCGGAGATATGGATTTCAAGGTTGCCGGTACGAAGGATGGTATTACCGCTCTTCAGATGGATCTCAAAATAAAAGGTGTGAGTTTAGAAATGCTTAAAGAAGGGTTCGAGAAAGCAAATAAAGCCCGTATGTTTATTCTGGAGCATATGCTTAAGACGATTGAGAAGCCTCTTGAGGAAGTTGCGGATAATGCTCCTCGCATTGTTACAATAGATGTACCGGTTGATAAGATACGTGACGTTATAGGCCCGGGAGGGAAAATAATACGGGGGATAATAGCTGAAACCGGTGCCGATATCAATATTGAAGATGATGGTTCGTGTCAAGTGGCATCAGCCAACAAAGAGTCTCTTGATCAGGCGGTTCGGATGGTCAGAGATATCATTGCCGATCCGGAAGTCGGAAAGGTTTACGATGGTAAAATAACTAAACTTATGGACTTTGGAGCTTTTTGTGAGTTCATGCCCGGGAAAGAGGGGCTTATACATGTTTCGGAACTTTCCGGTGAATATGTAAAGGACGTGACTACTATTGTCTCAGAGGGAGACGCGGTCAAGGTTGTTCTTTTCGAAGTAGATAAACAGGGCCGTAACAATCTTAGTATTAAACGAGTTAAGGATGTCGAGTCCGAATCGGAAGACAAACAGTAGTTAGAAAGTTTTCTCATTGAAGAAAATCGTAATAAAAATAAAGCGCAAAGAAAGCGCAAAAGATCTGCCCGTACCGGTGTATGCTACCACCGGTTCCAGCGGGGTGGATCTCTACGCTGACGTTGAGGATAACGTCACACTCGCCCCCGGTGACATCAAATTAATTTCTTGCGGCATATATGTATCTATTCCATCGGGATATGAAGCTCAGATAAGACCAAGAAGCGGATTGTCGTTAAAGCATGGTATTACCCTAGTCAATACTCCCGGAACAATAGATGCTGATTATCGCGGCTTAATTAACCTCATTATCACAAATCTTGGTAAAGAGGATTTTATCATAACGCGTGGGCTGAGGTTGGCGCAGATGATAATACAGGAAGTTATTCAGGCGGAGTTTTTAGAAGTTGATGAACTTGACGAGACTGTCAGGGCACACGGCGGATTTGGCCACACAGGTATTTAATATGTCCGTATTTGAAGCGATAATATCCGGTATAGTACAGGGGGTGACTGAATTTCTTCCTATTTCAAGTTCGGGTCATCTTGTTCTTTTGCATAATTTTTTCGGGTTATCGGAACCGGGGATTTTTTTTGATATATGCTTACATCTGGGTACGCTAGGCGCGGTTGTTTTATATTTCCGAAAGGAACTTTTCCAGATAGTCCGGGAAAGAAATCTATTTATGATCTCATGTCTGGTCATAGGTACGATCCCGGCGGTAATTGCGGCTTTTTTGTTTAAGGAACACATAGAGGTGTTCTTTGTTAAACCCCGTATGGTAGCTTTTATGTTTATTGGTACCGCCTTGGTACTTTTTGGTGGCCAGTATTGTTTGCAGCATCAGAATAAGAAACGGGAAGTCAGTCGACGTAGTTCTTTTTTAATTGGATTAGCCCAGGCAGCAGCTCTACTGCCTGGAGTTTCCCGTAGTGGTACGACCATATTCGCGGGACTCGCGCTCGGAGTAGAACCGGAGAAGGCATTCAGGTTTTCTTTTTTACTGGCTATCCCGGTTATTGCAGGAGCAGCTTGCTATGAGGTTTTTAAGATTAACTCAGCTGAAATATTGACGTCTGATATATTGGGATATGCAGTGGGGACGATCACGGCCTTTCTTGTGGGGTTAATGGCATTGCCGCTTTTGTTGAAAATAATAAGACGCCGACTGTTGTATGTTTTTGGTGTATACTGTTTATTGTTGGGAATGACATTGATATTTTGGATGTAAAAATTTCAGTACCACAAAACGTAGGGTACAAAATGGATGATGCGCGAAAAAATGAAATTGTTGCTGTTGTGTTGTTTGCTATAGGCCTATTTATTTTTCTAAGCATATTCACTTTCAATGAGTATGACCTTTCGTTTTATACAAGCGCCCCAAATCTTGTTTCTCAGAATCTGACAGGAATAGTTGGATCATATATAAGTGGAGTGATGCTTTTTCTGGTGGGAAAAGCATCCTATGTTTTACCGTTACTTATTCTGGTATGGGGTATTTCGCGTCTTCTTCAGCTTAAACCTAGAAA
>CAYZXR010000061.1:0-3912 GCA_964482475.1 uncultured Planctomycetia bacterium
TTGGGAATGATGTTTGTGTGTTTTTTAAGTGTTATGATCACTGGTTGTTCCGATAGCGGGACATCTTCAAGCGAGAAAGGCAGTGTTCAGAAGGGGAAGAGGATAGGCGATATGTTGGAAATAGTTGAGGTTCCGGCGGATGCACCTTTGCATTATTTGCCCGCATCTCAGGCGAAAGCATCCAGCTTTGATCAGACTCCAGATTGGGCGCCTGAACCGAATCCCATGGCGGCCGTCGATAGTGATATGATGACCAGATGGTCGAGTGATTATGAGGGTAGCGAACAGTGGATATATTTTGATCTTGGTTCTGAAAGCGTGGTAAATGACGTGATCATAAGGTGGGAAAACGCGTATGCCACTAAATTTCTTATATTGGTCTCAAAAGACGCGGAAAAATGGTCGGAAGTGTACCGGGAAGATAACGGAATAGGTGGTGTTACGGAAGCCATTTTCCCGGCGGTCAAATGCCGTTATATAAAGATCCTCGGAACGGAAAAGGTGAAAGACCAGTGGGGAATCTCGATATGGGAAGTGGAGGCGTACGGTCCTGCTAGTCTTAATACTGCCGCCACTCTATCCAAAGAAGAATATCTCGGAAAAAGCGCGACAGAAGATAATAAAGCAGCCGTTCAGGAAAAAATAGAAAAACTCGCGTCGCCGATCATTTCTATTAAGGAACAGCCGTTTCAGAAGGGGGTTGTTTACACATCATGGACAGCGGATGAATTGTCATCAATAGCATCGGATGTTACACTAGCCGGTCTTAAAGAGATGGGGTTTAATACTGTCGCTCTTATGGTTCCAGCGTATCAGGAAACCCTTAATTCGGAAAAGATATTTATCAACGATGGCCCGGGTGGAGACACCCCAACGCAAGAATCTTTACAGCATGCTATAGAAACCTGTCACAAGCTTGGCATGCGCGTTATGATGAAGGTTCACGTAGATCCGAGAACAGATGAGGCTAGGATCAACATAATGCCTTCTGAAAATTGGTTCAATTCATATGAAGAACTTATTTTAAGATACGCTATTTTCTCGGCGGCAAACAAAGTAGAACTTTTCTCGATAGGTACGGAACTTGAAGCGACTACCTTTGATGCTTGGAATCATCGATGGCAGGACATAATCTCCAAGATAAAACTTATCTATAAAGGAGAACTTACGTATTCAGCGAATTGGACAGAGTATAAGGAAGTTCCGTTTTGGCATGATCTGGATTTTGTCGGCATAGACGCGTATTTTCCTCTTACTGAGGATGATGCGCCAACGCTGGAAGAGTTGAAATCTGCGTGGACAGAACATGCTGATGAAATAGAGAAATGGCTTACGGAAAAAGATCTTATGGATAAAGGTGTTGTTTTTACCGAAATAGGATACACCTCGACAGATGGAGCTAGTCGTCAACCATGGGCAGCTGTATCTAATAGAGAAGATCAACAGGAACAGGCGGATTGTCTCCAAGCGACCTTTGATGTGTTAAGCCAAAGACCGTGGTTTAAAGGGTATGAGATATGGCAGTATATGCCGCAGGAGAGATGGAGTCCGCTAGGGTTCACTATTAACGGTAAAAAAGCGGAGGCAGTGGTGAGGGAGTTTTTGAAAACATCTTCAGCATTGGAAAAAGAGACGAATGAGAAAAAAGTAGAGGTAGAAGAGACTATTGTGGAAGAAAAAATCTAAGGAGGATGGAAATGAAGAAGATTATGTTTGTGTTGCTGGTAGTGGGATTCATGTTTGCTTCTTTGTCTGTGCATGCTGAAGAAGAAGTTCTGTTTGGTTTTGAGGCCGGACTTGAGGGTTGGGATGTGCCGGATTGGGCATATGAAAAACCTGATTATGTTCAGAGAGAGATCAATCTTTCCGATGTTGCGGCGCAGGAAGGGACGCAGAGTCTTGAGGTAATAGCCGAATTTCCCGGAAACTCATGGTCGGGTGCTATTGTTGAGGTCGCGCAGTATTTTGATTGGTCTGATTACAGTAAGATTGCTTGCGATATATATCTTCCGGCGGATGCTCCAAAAGGTTTGAAAGCCAAGATGATACTCACCGTGGGAGATACTTGGAAATGGGTCGAGATGAGCAGGTCTTTTTCGCTTGTTCCTGGCCAGTGGGTTACTGTTAAAGCCGATCTTATGCCGGGTAGTATAGATTGGAAGCGTACGCAGGTTGATGAAGGTTTCAGGCAGGATGTCCGGAAACTTGATATACGAATTGTCTCTAATGGGCAACCTAGATATTCCGGTCCTATATATATTGACAATGTACGCGGGGTGAAGTAGTAAGACTGGACGAATAAAGATTCTGTGATCGTCTGGACGACAAATAAGGGGAGAATAATGAGGAAATTAAGATCCGGTATGCTAGTTTGTTTTGTAATTTGCGCAACTGGTGTTTCAATGCTTCTGACAGGTTGTGGCGGAGGTGGCGATTCGAAGGAAAAAACTGAGACAAAGGCTGCTGAAGTTGCTCCAATGCC
This sequence comes from uncultured Planctomycetia bacterium, assembly GCA_964482475.1. Classification (GTDB taxonomy): domain Bacteria; phylum Omnitrophota; class Gorgyraeia; order Tantalellales; family Tantalellaceae; genus JAHJBY01. The sequence continues at coordinate 2,483 of CAYZXR010000061.1, forward strand.
TTCAATAAAACCAATAACTGAGGAAAGAACCTATTACGGTTTTGAAGAAGACCTTGCTGGTTGGGAAGTACCCGCATGGGCAGCGAGTAAAAGTGACTATGTAGCTACAGATCTAGTTTTGTCACAAGACTTCGCTTCAGAAGGCGCATCCAGTATGTGTGCTACGGTTGGATTTCCGGGTGATTCCTGGTCTGCTGGATTGATCGAGGTGCAGCAGTATCTAGATCTTAGTGCTTACCGAGTGTTAAGCACGGATGTATATCTTCCAGCGGATGCTCCAGAAGGCCTTAAGGCTAAGTTGGTCTTAACTTTTGGAAATAATTGGAAATTTGTTGAAATGAACCAGAGTATACCACTTACGCCCGGGCAATGGACGACCATTACCGCAAGCGTGGAGCCCGGTAGTTACGATTGGAAGCGAGTAGTGCCTGATGAGGAATTCGCGAAAGACATACGAAAAATCGCCATCAGAATAGTTTCAAATCGTAAAACAAAATATGCCGGACCGGTGTATGTTGATAATGTTAGAGTTGGTAGATAACTGTAGATAGAGAAACGTAAAATAGGGCAAAAGTCCCTCAATACAAAAGGAAGGCGGATATGACTGCTAAAGAAAAGACTGGGCCTAAAACAATGGCCGGGATGAAAAATGTGATAACAGCTGTTGTTGCTGTGGCGGTTATTGCTGGTGTTGTTTTAGGTGTAAAGTTTTTTGCCGGTGAGGTGAAACCGCCACTTGAGTTCCAGAAGGGCATGGGATATTGTTCCTGGTCTAAAACTAAGTATGAAGGAGCGAGCTCAGACAAGTCTCTTGAGGCATTGAAAGCTACGGGGACTGATCATGTCGCAATACTGGTGACTTGGTATCAGACCAACTGTTGGTCGGGGGATATAAAACGTATGGGGACAACGCCTTCAGACGAAGCAGTTGTACACGCTATACGTAAAGCTCATGAACTTGGTATGAAAGTCATGCTTAAACCGCATCTGGATCTTATAGACAAATCGGACGGTAGCTGGCGGGGAGAGATAAGCTGTCTAAAGGAGTCGGCTTGGGAAAGTTGGTTCAACAACTATACTGATTTCATAATGCACTATGTTGAGATCGCGAAAAAAGAAAAAGTAGAGTTGATTTGCATAGGAACGGAGCTGTCTACAGCGGCGACGACAAAAGGGTACTTCTGGAAAGTGCTTATCAGAAAGGCAAGAAAACAGTATTCCGGTTTATTGACCTATGCGGCGCATTGGGACAGATATCAGGATATACGTTTTTGGGATGCGTTGGATTATGTAGGGATCAACGCGTATTTTCCTCTTTCCGAAGAAATGAGCCCCACATATGATCAGTTAAAAGAGGGTTGGACAAAATGGGTCGTAGAGATGGAAGAATTCCAGGCAAGAGTGCAGAAACCTATAATTTTCCCTGAAAT
>CAYZXR010000061.1:4012-6765 GCA_964482475.1 uncultured Planctomycetia bacterium
TCACGATAAACCGGGAGGATTCATATGAGAGGTTTTCTTGACAAGGAAGCTAGATTGTCAGAGAAAGAGAGACGGAATCTCAGCATTCTTGACGCTATACGTCGGAATGAAGAGATATCACGAGCCGATATTTCAAAATCCACCGATCTGAATATAGTTACTGTATCTAACTACGTAAGTAAATATGTAAAAAGCAAACTCGTTTTCGAAACGGGGTTAGATATTTCTTCCGGGGGCCGAAGGCCGGAACTTTTAAAACTCAATCCTGAATATTGCTATTCTATTGGTATAGATCTTGGGGCTCCACATTTAACTTCCGAGGCTTCCGTGGTTGCCGTTCTTTTGGATGTTACCGGTAAAGTTGTGGCTAGAGAGAAAGTCAGAAAAGAAAAAGAGTCTTTTGAGAAATTATCCACGCGCGTACTTGATATGACCCACGTGCTTGTTAAGAACGCGGGGATTTCATCTTCGAGTATCCAGGGCATAGGTGTCGGCATATGGGGTGTTATTGATCGCTATCGCGGTATGGTAAGGTATGCTGTGGAGGATGAAAGCATAGTAAGCTATACCGGCTTGTTAGATCAGTTGGAAAGCAGTTTTGGTGTGCCGACTATTATCGAACATGACGCGACACTGGCAGCATTTGGCGAGAAATGGTCTGGTGGCGGAGCAATTTCTAGTGCGGAAAATCTTATTTTTATGTGTTCCGACTCTAGCTGTGGGCTTGTTATAAAGGGTGAACTATATTATGGCGCTTCGAAAAGCGCGGGAGAATTGAATTTGAGTCCTCCCAGACCGGACGCGAAAGCTGATGGGAAAAAGTGCTGGGCTAGTTATGACTATGGGTGTGTGCTGCGTTCAAAAGGGCTGGATCTAGGCATTTCAAATATAGCACGTGAATATGCAAAGGAACACCCCGATGAAGCTGAAACAATACTTAAAATCTCAGAAGGACATCCCGGGGGAATTGAGCTTAAAGATGTAGTAGAAGCCGCTCTTGCGGGAGATGAGGCCTCAAAAAAAATGATAGAAGATGCCGGGGAGTATCTGGGAGCAAAAATAGCGTTTCTCGTGAATTTATTTAATCCAGAAGTAATTGTTATAGGAAGAGGGGTTGAAATCGCGGGAGATATGTTTTTTACCGCTGTAAGAAAATCTGTGCGTCGATGGGCGTACGAGGAATCAGTTAAGGTGGCCAAGATTCTGCCAGCAAGCCTTGGAGAAGAGGCGGTAGCGGTGGGGGCAGCCGCACTTGTTACGCAAGATTTCTTCGCGAAAATCTAACCGGTGAAACAATCAATTTAACTGGAGAGTAATATTTATGAGTTTTAAGAGAATGGTTTCGATATTAGTTATTCTCGTATACGCGTTTTCATGTGTCGGGTGTGGCAAGACTGTAAAAAGAGAAGAACTGGTAATGTGGCTTGCGGGTTCGGAAGCCCAGGCGCAAACCATAATGAAACTTTCCAGTGAATTCACAGAAAAGACGGGCAAAAAGGTCATATGCCAGGCGATCTCGTGGGGGAACGCGCATAGTAAATATCTTACATCTATTGCGGGTGGAGTTACACCGGATATTGGTACAATGGGATTGACTTGGGGAATGGAATTCGGGGAACTTGGAGCTATGGTAGATCTTAACTCGGAATTCCCGGAGGGTATTACAGAATTGGCGAAAAAGAATTTTCCGGGAATAGTGGAATCTACAAGAATAGGTACTAAGAGATATGGTGTTCCGCTGGATATGTCAGAACACGTTATGTATTATAGAACAGACATTATTCCACAACCACCGGCGAATTGGGACGAACTAATACTTCTTCTTAAGAAACTGAAATCAGAAGGACGAGGTATGGTTATGGATTGGGGTTCTTCGGAATGGATAGAGTTTGCGCCTTTTTTGTGGCAGGCAGGAGGGGGCTTTTTTAACAGTGATTATACGAAAGTTACGATTGATGAACCGGAGGCGATTGCCGCACTTACTTATTTCGGACAATTGTACACTAACGGGGTGCCCAAGACAACTGTTCCGTTGGAACAGGGGATGCGTACTGGAGACTATCCTCTGGCTATATCGGGTAGTTGGAAGATCATCAGCTTAACACTGGGAGCCCCTGAAATAAAAGGGAAATGGGCAGTGGCTATGCTCCCGCGTGGACCTTCCGGAAAACGAACAGCTTTTGTTGGTGGAAGGATGATGGGGATATTTTCCGCGTCTTCCATGAAAGATGAGGCGTGGGAATTTATAAAGTTTCTTTCACGCGCGGATATTCAGGCAAAATTGTATGAGGCCTCTCTTGAGACAGAAGATTCTTACTTACCTCCTAATATGGATTCATGGAAAAATCTGCCGATGGATGGGAAATTTAAAAGAGTGCTTGAAAGGCAGGCAAGAGATGCTAAGGGGCCGCCGCCTGTTCTTGGATGGAATTCTGTAACCAGATTCATAGATCACGCGATACAGATGGTTCTGTTTAGAGGCGCGGATCCTGCCGTTGAGCTTAAAAAAGCGGCAAGCGAGATTAGAAAGGAACTAATAAACAACGAAAATGACAGGAGAAGAAATGGCTAATGAGACAGTTTTTAAAAGATATAAAGGTAATCCTATAATTACAGCGAGTGCTGTGCCGCGCGCTAATAGTATACACAATAGTGCTATTGTACCGTTTGGAGATGGATATGCCGGCATTTTTCGTGTAGATGAGATAGATTTTAACTTTACCATGCATGTGGGGATGAGCAAGGATGGGATC
>CAYZXR010000062.1:0-6614 GCA_964482475.1 uncultured Planctomycetia bacterium
GTAGGGGCGGGTTCCAAACCCGCCCTGTGACATTTATAATTAAAGAATCCGCAACAACCATTATTGTAACTATAAAAAAGGGCGGATTTAGAACCCGCCCCTACATTTACGATTTGCAATTCACTTGTTCAGAGCACCCACAAGGGGTGCCCCTACACAAAGCTCGCTTGACAAAACATTGACTCATGTATATTATAATTCCTTAAGCCTTTATATCATTATTATTTCTATCAATTAATTGAGGAGGTAACAGTGGCCGTTGCAACGAAAGATATCCGTAATGTTGTGTTTTTGTCTCATTCGGGTGAAGGTAAAACTACGCTTGTTGAGAATCTTCTTTTTAAGGGTGGAGCCATTTCCAGAAAAGGAACTGTTAGTGATGGCACCACTATTTCGGATTATAACGACGACGAGAAAGATCGAAAAAACTCGATAAACCTCTCAGTTTCGTTTTACGAAAAAAACGGGGTTAAAGTTAATCTATTAGACGCGCCGGGGTTTCTTGACTATTCGGGCGATGTTGCTGCCGGTGTGGCCGCGGCTGATGCCGTAGTTTTGTTGGTTGATGCGGTAGGCGGTGTAAAGGTAGGCACGAATAAATTCTGGAAGCTCGCGAAAAGACGAGAACTTCCCGCTGTTATAGTCGTGAATAGAATGGATAAGGACAACGCTGATTTTGCTAAGGCTCTTGAGAGTATTCAGAAATCCGTTAATAGAAATGCTGTTGCTGTTTGCTATCCGATTGGATCAGGGTCAAGTTTTACCGGAGTAGTGAATCTTCTTACGCAGGCGGGGATGGATAAACTTGAGGGTGATGATAAGGTAAAGGCTGAAGGTCTTTCTGCTGCGTTGACTGAAAGTGTTGCCGAGTCAGATGATGCTCTTCTTGAAAAATATTTGGAAACGGGTGAGTTGTCAGCGGATGAAGTAAAAAGCGCGTTCAGGGCGGGAGTTGTTTCTGGTAAAATAATGCCGGTTATCCCTGCTTCGGTGAAAAAGGAAATAGGCATTGATGAAATAATGGTGGTGATAAGCGAGTATTTGCCTTCTCCTCTGGACGCTAAGCCTGCTGAATTAGCGTCGACTGAGGAGGATGAAGAAGTATCCGTTGTAGAGGCGAAAATGGATCTGCCCTTTTCGGCGCAGGTTTTTAAAACGATCTCAGATCCGTTTGCAGGACAGATTTCAATATTTCGTATTAAGTCGGGTTCAGTCCGCAGTAATCAGACTGTGAAAAATTCGACAAAAGGTGTTACGGAAAAATTTGGGCACATCTTTTTCGCAAAGGGTAAAGAACAAATAGAGACAGATGAAGCCGGAACGGGGGATATTGTAGCGATCGCTAAACTCAAAAACACTGAAACTAATGATACGCTTTGCGCTGAAAAGAGTTCCGTGAAGTTTAAAGATATTTATTTTCCCGAGGCGGCGGTAAGCTTTTCCATAAAACCTAAAAGTCGTTCCGATGAAGATAAAATATCAAGCGCTCTAGTCAAACTCTCGGCTGAAGATCCGGCGTTTTCAACATTGAGAGACAAACAGACACATGAGCTTGTCATCTCCGGTATGGGTGAATTGCATTTGAAAACCATGATTAACCGTCTAAAAAATCGCTATGGTGTTGGGGTTGATATCGGTACCCCGAAAGTTGCGTATAAAGAAACCATTTCAATCGAAGGAGAGGGGCATTACAGACACAAGAAGCAGTCAGGAGGTGCCGGACAGTTTGCGGAGGTTTGGCTTCGCGTGACTCCCCTTGGGAGCGATGAGGGGTTTGAATTTTCTGATGATATAGTTGGAGGGGTTATACCTAAATCACTGGTAGGAAGTTGTGAAAAAGGTGTTCGCAAAGCATTGGCTGAAGGAATACAGGCGGGATTTCAGGTTGTTGATGTGAAAGTGTCAGTGTATGACGGGAAGACACACCCTGTAGACTCTAAGGATGTTGCTTTTCAAATAGCAGCAGCCCACGCGTTTCGTGAAGCCTGTACAAATTCCAAACCTGTCCTTCTTGAACCGATCATGCATGTTGAGCTTGCTGTTCCTGAAGAGAATATGGGAGATGTGACAAGCTCTTTGAGTACAAGACGCGGAAGAGTTCAAGGGATGAGTTCTGACGCGGGCATGCAGGTAGTGAATGCGGAAATCCCATTGGAAGAAATGTATAAATACGCAAATGAGCTTAAGTCAATCACAGCGGGACGATCCACCTATACCATGTCGTTCGCCAGATACGAGGCTGTTCCGGCCAATGTAGCTCAAAAGGTCATAGCGGAGAATAAGACGGCGACGGATAGTGAATAGTTTACAAATCGTCATCCCGGGACGCAGTACCCGGGGTTACATGGAAATAAAAATATCCCGGATATCTCCCTTTGGGGAATTCGGGGATGACGAAAGTTGTTTTTAGGAGGCGATAAATGAGTGGTCATAATAAATGGTCGAGCATTAAACACAAAAAAGGCGCGGCCGACGCGAAGAGGGGAAAACTCTTTACGAAACTTATTCGGGAGATTACCGTCGCAGCGCGTGAGGGCGGAGGTAGTCTTGACGCTAACGCGCGTCTCAGACTTGCTGTTCAGAAAGGTAAAGAGGCAAATATGCCTGCCGAGAATATTGAACGCGCTATAAAAAAAGGTACCGGTGAACTTGAGGGTGTATCATACGATAATGTGTCTTTTGAGGGGTATGGTATAGGAGGAGTAGCTGTTATAGTGGAAGGTCTTACGGATAACAGAAATCGTACCACCAGTGAAGTGAGAAGTACCTTCACCAAGCGTGGAGGAAATATGGCAGGAGCGGGATCGGTTGCTTTTCAATTTGAAAAAAAAGGCATATTTTTAGTTCAAGCGGAAGGCAATGAAGAAGAAGACCTCATGGCAATCGCGATTGATGCCGGAGCTGATGATTTTACGTCTGATGAAGATTTTTTCCAAATAACATGTCAACCTCAGGATTTCGACAAGGTCCGCACGGGTCTTTTAGCGAACAGTGTAAAAATTGAGTCAGGCGAATTGAGTATGATCCCTAGAAATACTGTAAAAGTCGAAGATTCTGAGACAGCTCGCAAAATCCTGACACTTGTAGAAGAACTTGAAGATAATGACGATGTTCAGAACGTGTATTCAAATTTTGATATTCCTGACGAAATACTCAAACAGATAGAGAATGATAGCTAACTCGTGAAAATACTAGGAATAGATCCAGGTTTGATAAGAACCGGTTACGGATTAATTGATTCCGATGGCCCGGGGGCTATGCGTTTGGTGGAAGCCGGAATAATTAAGACCAAATCCAGTGACGACATACAAACGAGGTTAGCTGAGATATTTTCTAACTTGTCGGACATAATACGTTGTGAAAAACCGGATGTTATGGTTTTGGAAAAGATATACTCGCATTACAAACATCCGACCACTGCGATTCTTATGGGTCACGCTCGAGGTGCAATCTGCTTGACATGCGGTCTTTATGGAGTAAAACTCGTGAATTATCCCGCTACGCGCATAAAAAAAGCTATAACCGGTAACGGCCATGCCTCCAAACGACAGGTGCAAGGTACCGTGAAAACGCTCCTCGGATTGAACCGCCTCCCAGAGCCGGCTGATGTAAGTGACGCGCTAGCGATGGCTATAAGTTTTGTGTATATGGGCGGTGCTGGGAAATAATACAATTAAATTTTTAAAACGGAGACAATAATGATATCACGCATTGCGGGTCAGATTGCCGAAGCAAAAGACAACATGCTTATAATCTCTATGGGGGGGCTAGGTTACGAAGTAATGATGCCAAGGGCGGTTATGAAGGCCATGGAGGGTGGTTGCAAAAAAGGATTGGATGTAGAATTGGTAGTGTATCATTATTATCAGATGACCGCTTCCCGTGCGGTGCCGGTTCTTATTGGTTTCCAAAATGATGTTGAAAGGGAATTCTTTGAAAAATTTATCTCTGTTTCCGGTGTCGGTCCCAAGGCTGCTTGCAAGGCTCTTGCGGAACCTTTTTCGTCCATTGCCGGAGCTATAGATAGCGGAGATATTGCTTTTCTAAAGCGATTGCCCGGAATTGGGGAGAGAAAAGCCGGGGAGATAGTCGCAAAGCTAAAAGGAAAAGTTGGCAAGTATGGGTTGATACGTGATGGACTTGTTGACATGGCAACAGACCACGAAGATGATAGAGATGAGGCCGTCAGTATTCTTCTTCAACTACAGTACAAGAAGAATGAAGCAGAAGACATGGTGGCAAAAGCCATACAAAGAAATCCGGACGCAAAAACAAGTGAGGCAATTTTGAACGAAGTATACCGAGAGAGGAAAGAGGTGTAGAGTGAAAGATAAAGGCCGCGAAAAATTTATAAATAAAAGCGAAGAAATATCTCGGACAGATGAGTCTGACGATGAGGTGATACTGAATTTTACGCTTCGGCCGCAGATGCTGGACGATTTTATTGGACAGACTGTTGTCAGAGAATCTCTCGATATCGCGCTAAAGGCAGCAATGCAGAGGAAAGAACCGCTTGAACATCTGCTTTTTTCTGGTCCGCCCGGGTTGGGGAAAACGTCACTTGCTCATATAATCGCGAATGAACGTGGCGCTAAGGTTGTGACAACTAGCGGTCCGGCTATTGAGAGGGCTGGAGATCTCATAGGAATACTTACGAATCTTTCCAAGGGTGATATATTATTTATTGATGAGATTCATAGGCTTTCAAAGGTTGTGGAGGAGTTTATCTATCCGGCTATGGAAAACTTTCAGATAGATTTTCTTGTTGATAAAGGACCATATGCTAAAACTGTAAAATTCAATCTCAAGACGTTTACTCTTATTGGGGCCACAACGAGATCGGGACTTTTAAGTGCGCCGCTAAGGGATAGGTTTGGCATGTCATTGCATCTTGAATTTTATGCAATTGCCGAACTGACAGCAATCTTGAAGCGTTCAGCGAATCTTTTGGGTATTCCTATTGATGATGCGGGAGCCTCGGAAATCGCGAGAAGATCTCGAGGTACCCCACGTATAGCAAATAGATTACTCAGGCGGGTGAGGGACTGGGTTGAGGTGAAATCTGACGGTCGTATAACCGCAGATCAAGCTATTAAGGCTTTGGAAAAACATGGTATAGATGGAATGGGACTTACACGGATGGATCGCAGGCTATTGGAGATCATATATCGATCCTATAAAGGTGGTCCGGTTGGGATAGACGCGCTTGCTTCTTCATTAAATGAGGAAACAGATACGTTGGAAGATGTAGTTGAACCTTACCTTCTAATGGCTGGTCTTTTAAAAAGGACGTCGCGTGGACGAGAGCTAACGGAAGAGGGCAATAAATATTTAGGAAAAGGTGCTAACACGCAAAGAGACCTTTTTTGATGAAAAGTTCGCATTGACGGCGCGTTGCAACATTCTTGAGTCTGTTCGAACTGTGTTGTTGAATTTCATGAAATAGGATAATCAAGTTTTTATGGCAAGACATAAATATAAAAAAAAGCGTACTGGAAAACTGATACTGGTTTTTGTTTTCGTGATAACGAGTTTTATTGCCCTCCAAATAATACTCTCCACAATTAGGTCTTTTCGTGCCGAAAAATGTTCATTTATCGTAAGGGTACGCATAGCGCACGATGCTGACAAGCTGTTGCTTAAGTCAAAAGGGCCATGTGATATTGAAGATATTGAAAGTGGACGTATCTTTGAACGGAATCTGGATCTAACTGGTGCGGTCGAGGCAACTGGACAGAATGAGGTGGTCAAGTTTAAAGATCGCATGTGGATGTCCGGAAGGGTGCGTATCGTCCCGAAAAAAAATTCAGACATTACGGTGAAAGGGATTTCTTATCATGGCGCTATAGATATCATCCGTACTGACGATGGGCTTGATGTCATTAACCGTGTGGAGCTTGAGGATTATTTAAAAGGCGTATTGCCTAGAGAGGTCAATCATCTATGGCCTTTTGAAGCTCTTAAGGCACAGGCGATAGCATCGCGCAGTTATGCTGTTTACCAAGTAGAGCATCGTCGTAACTGTGAGTACGACTTAAGATCCAGTACTTTTTCACAAGTTTATGGCGGCAGAAGTGCCGAGAGATTAAGGACGAATAAGGCAGTTGATGAAACGAGAGGAAAAGTCCTAGCGTATGCTGGCAAAGTTCTGTCCGCGTATTTTCATTCCTGTTGTGGAGGACATACTCAGAACGCCGCGAATTTATGGGGCGAATCATTATCTCCACTTGAAGGGGTGAAATGCCGCTGGTGTGGATGGTCACCTTATTTTCGTTGGCAGGTGCGGGTGTCGACAAAAGTGATTAAAAAGAGGCTTAAAGATGCCGGATATGATATCCCTCGAATAGATGACATAAAGACAGGTATACGTGATCGTTCCGGTAGGCTTGATTACATAAGCGTTAAATCGGGAGGAAGATGGTTTGATATAAAATGTAAAAATTTTATTCGTGCTATTGGTCCGCGTGTTTTAAGAAGCGCGAACCTAAGAGTAAAGAGGTATCCATTTTTTTATAGATTTAGCGGTTATGGTTGGGGGCATGGTGTTGGGATGTGCCAGTGGGGGGCCTTCGGAATGGCCATTAGATGGAAAAAAGCAGACGATATATTAGAGC
>CAYZXR010000063.1:0-6481 GCA_964482475.1 uncultured Planctomycetia bacterium
GGCAAAGCTTTTGTACAGGTAAAATCGGGTTGGGGAGACACGGTTGAGAGAGATCTGAATCTTTTTAGTAATGTCAACTATAACGCTTATGATGTGGGAGGGAATGTTAGGTGCCGCCAATTCTGGTATGAACAATATTTGCTTGATAATCAGATAAAGTTGTCTTGTGGAAGATATAATGCCAAGTCTCTGGTAGCACAGAATAGATATTCGCATGATGATGATATTCAGTTCATTGGATGGTTGTTCAATAAATTACCCGTAATAGAATTTCCTCCGGACTACGCGTTTACCGTACATGGCGGGATATATCTCAAGGCAATAGATTTCCTGGAATTAGAGTTCAATTTTTTTGAAGGTGACGCCGATTGGAAACAAATATTCAAGCGAGGTATATTTACAGCTCAGATAAATATTAAACCCGCGTCTTTGATTGGAGCGAACCCGGATGTGTGGGGCGGAAATTATAGATTCTACGCGTGGCTTAACAGTCGTAAGCATTCGAAACTTGTCGATTTCGGCCAGCCGGAAACGACGGATACGAAAGAATCGAATTATGGGTTCGGCCTAAGTTTTGACCAACAGATAGCGGAGGTTTACGGCGTGTTCGGTCGCGTAGGATGGGAAAGGCCTGATGTTATCTCAGCTAATGGCGGTGCCACTATTGAATTGGCATGGTTTGTTGGAGCTCAAATGACCGGCCAATATTGGAGGAGACAGAAGGATGTGTTTGCCATTGGAGTTGGTCAGGTTATGCCGAGTGCGGAATATAAAGATGCCGGAGGAGACGCGCGTATTGAAGGTCATGTCGAGATGTATTATCGATGTCAAATTAACGAAGTTTTTTCCATAAGTCCTAATTTTCAGATAATCTGGAATCCCGGAGGGGCCGACAGGTCACAAAGTGATCCGGTTTTCGCTTATGGTTTGAGAACACGTGTGTGCTTTTAGTATAGCGCCCCCTTCAAGGTCGGGTTTCACTTTGCCTTCGGCTTCGTGGAACCTTCCTATAGGCCATGTGGGATCACACGGTTTGGAACCCGACCCTACGTAACGACGAATGTACGAGCAGGTTCTAACCCTGCCCTGAAACATTTACCATTCACGATCCGATTTTCTTGTCATATACCCCTATTTGTAGTATTCTAAAAGCGTGGAAAATCAACTGCCAATCGAAAGACTAGACCTTTTTGACTCCCTTATCAGGGGACTTTCAACCGCAATAAAAAATAGCTCACTATACGCTATAGATCATCCCGTATTTATACAATCAATAAACGATTTAAAAGAATCTATCGATAACTGGTTTTCCGGAGACAATAGTCTAGTTATCGGGGTTGCTCAGGATAATCTATTATTAAATGATTCTTATGTCCGGGAAGAAAATGAGATGTACGAGGAACTCTCCGGATATTTACATAGACGAGGGGTTATGGTTTTAACGTTAATGTCGGGAATCACGATAGGAGAGTTATCAGGTTTTGTAACAGTTATAAAAGAAGATGCTAAGGGATTGAGAGATGCCGGTGGAATTTTAAAAGTCTTATCTGAGACTAAAAATCTTAAAATAAAAGCTTTAGATTATACTAATCTTCTGGGCCGTGCGGGATCTGAGGTGTCGGATGAAGACCAAGATGTGTGGAAGTCACTTTGTTCAATAGGAAAAGATCAAGAGACAGGGGGTCTCCCTGTCTCGAAAGAAGAGTTCCTAAAAGAGTTCTTAAAGAATTCTCAAAAATCCGCCGGATTATTAAACAAAGTATACAAAAAGGCATTGACTCAAATGGATGACGAAGCCACTGTCGAAGATATTCGTGCTACGATGACCAGAATAACTAGGTATTTCAGCGAAAAGCCGGGTCAGGAGTCAGTTAACAGCCGCGAGGAACTTGCCAGTGTAATCGGTAATCTTGATCCGGAGCTTGTGGTTAAAATATTCGAGGCAAGCGGTCAGGATTCAGAAGGCGGGTTGATACGCGAAATTACAGGTGATCTTTCCGATGACACGATGAGTGACATGATCAGCTCGATAATAAGCGGAGAAGGCGGGTTCAATGAAAGCCTACTTAAACTGTTTGATAAGATGATGCCGGAGGAGACGGAGGCAGGTAATCTTGCTTCGATGGTCGTTGATAACTTATTCCAGAAAAATATGGCAGACAAAAGCGCAATAACGGATCTCAAGTCATCCATGAAGGAACTTGTGAAAACACATCCTGAAAACAGCTTTATGTCTGAGATGTACAAAATAACAGTAGATTCGTTTGTTAGTGAGAAGATAGACGCCACATCTCAGGGGGGAGTGTTGGCCGAACTTGTGAATGAGTTTAAAGAAAGTCTGAAAGAGGAAAATCTTCGAGCGAATAAAATAAGGCTTGTGCTTAATCTCATCTGGATTGAAAACGATTCCGCGGAGGCCGAAAAACTCATTGAGAGGATCACGGAACATTGTGAACAGCTCATAAAAGAGGGTAATGTAGGATTAGTAAGGGAAATAATGCAATTTTTCACGGATCAACTTCCTAAAAAGGAAGTTACTTTTGATCATGTTTCCGCAGGAACAGATAAGATACTCAAATTGATATATGAGGGTAATGCTATTGAAAGTATAATAAAAGCTATCCCCGGCGCGCGCGAAAATCGACTTGAGGATATTGCCTATGTTTCTTCTAGGCTTCATGCGGATCAGAAGATCCAAATTATTGATGCGTTCCTGCTTGAAGAAGACCCGTTTGTGAGAGATAAATATACGCATGTTTTGTCGAAGATGGGAACGGAGATTTGGGATGAGATCATAAAGCGTTTGGAGTGTGGTGATTTTACGGTTATTAAAAGTCTGCTTAGTATTTTGAAATCAATTGATTCGGAGAGAACCATTCTTATTACAGCCAATCTGCTTAATAATAAAGATGCCCAGGTGAAGCTTGAGGCCTTAAAGGGGTATTCATTGGTTGGCGGAAATAGTCAAGATAAGGATCTAATTCTAAAACTATTTACCGATGACAAGAATGATGCAGTTCGGAAAAGGGCTCTGACCATTCTAATAAGCTCAGATGATCAGGATCTGGTAAACAGTATTTTTGGAAAAGTACAAAAATCACGCGGATTAAAAAAATATCTTATGCAGCTTGTTAAATTATGTGGCGCTAAGAAAATGGATACGATGATTCCGCATTTCGAAAAAATACTTTTCAAAGAAACTTTTTTTTACACATCAAAACTAGATGAGTTGCGCATTGCTGTTGTGGTAGCACTTGGACAGATCAATACACCGGAAGCGATGGAATTGCTTGGCAGGGGATCCGGGATAAAGAGAGAGAAAGTGAAAAACATGTGTGAAGTAGTCCTAAAACTGGAGGAGCATGGCAAAAAAACCGGTAAGGGATAATGTAGAAAAATTTATAAGGGAACTTGCGAGCACACAACAGCTGCGTAGCATGTATAGTCGAGATCATAATCTTACACAGACGGCTATTAAAAGTCTTTTTTACATTTTGGATGATCTATTATTTACAGAGAGTGAAATAACGATCGGTATCGTAGGAGATGAGCTTGCTTATAAGAAAGAGCCATTTTATGAAGCAAGTCAGCAGATTCATGGATTCATAAGACACCTGAAAAAAATTGACGCTCTTAAGATAAGTTTTATGCATGGTCTTACCGAAAAAGAACTCGCGGAATTCATAGAGATATTATCCTTAAATGAAGAAACTTTAGAGGCGACAGGGGGCATTGCGGAACATCTCAAGGTTTCCAGTATAAAGAATATCGCTTTTGGAAAGATCGGTCGTGGAAAACATGAAGATCTTTCCGGAGGAGATGCTGACGCTATTCAAGCCGCGCAAGGAGTTTTTCATGGCGGAGAGGACATCCTGGGGGAAGTTTCAGATAATATTTTCGGCAACAAGAAGATTGATCTCGCTAGTGTGAGAACTTTTGTAGGTGGGATAATAAATAATTTAATGGCCAATAGTTCATCCCTTCTTGCGCTGACGGCGGTGAAAAGTCACGATGAGTATTCGTTTGTACATAACATTAACGTTTCAATCTTTTCATTGTTACAGGCCGAAACGCTTGGGATAGAACAGCCTTATCTTAATGAAATAGGGGTAGCCGCCCTGTTACATGACGTAGGGAAACTTTCGATTCCCGGTGAAGTGCTTAGAAAAAAGGGAGCGTTAACAGAAGAAGAGTTTAATGTGATTAAATTACACGCGGCCTCAGGCGCAAAAATACTTCTAGAGAGCCCGGACATAAGCCCGCTTGCCGCGATTGTCGCGTTTGGACATCATATGAGGTATGATATGAGCGGCTATCCCGAAAAGATAATTGGAGACAAAATAGATTTTGCTACAATGATTGTTACTATAGCGGATGTCTATGACGCCTTGCGCAGTAAACGCGCTTATGCCGGAGAGATGGCTCCTGAAAAAACATACGATGAGATGCAGACGCTTTCAGGGAAACATTTCCAGCCTGATCTATTGCGCAATTTTTTTAATATTATTGGAGTATATCCTCCGGGAACACTGGTAGCACTCGATACCGGGGAAGTTGGGCTTGTTATTAAAGAGAGCACATTAGACATATGGCGTCCGCAAGTCGAAATGCTTTATGACGTTGCCGGTGAGGTGAAAAAGACCAAGATTATTAGTCTTATAGAAAAAGACGTGGAAAGCGGGGATTACAAAAGGAGCATTTTACATTCTATTATTCCTTCAGGGAAATTTAAGGTTCCCGAAAAGTATCAGTTTGATTGATGAGGCAGTGGAATTATGTGATAATGAAGTTTTGGGCAAAGAGAACGGAGAAAAAATGAAGAAATCCATCATAGGTGTTGATATAGGCGGTACAAAAATAGCCACGGGATTAATAAACCATAACGGTGAGCTTGAGCAGAGTGTCGTTGTTCCTACACTTGCCGATGGCGGGTTTAAAGTTTCATTAAAACAAGTTTTCGATTCTATTGACAGCATCCTGTCCATGAAGGGGGTTCACAAAGGTTCAATAGAAGGGATAGGCATCTGTGCTCCGGGACCGCTCAATCCTATCAAAGGGATCGTGCATAATCCCCCGAACCTTCCCGGATGGGAAAACATAGATCTTGTGGCGAAGATAAAGAGAAAATTTAAACTGGATGTAAAACTGGAAAATGACGCAAATGCAGCCGCTATGGGTGAAATGGTTTGGGGTGCCGCAAAAGGCTACAAGGATATTTTCTATGTTACGGTGAGCACAGGTATCGGCACCGGAATCATTATTGATAAGAAAATATATCATGGGAAAAATGGGATGGCCGGAGAAGGTGGACACATGACGATACAGTACGAACACAAGAATGCTGTATGTGGATGTGGTCAGTCCGGATGTGTTGAAGCGCTTGCTTCCGGGACTTATACAGAGAACAGAGTAAAGGCGCGGCTTAAAAATGCACCACGAATAAAGACAAAGATAAGGACTATGGTTGGTGGTGATATTTCCAAGATAACGATGCGCACTATCGCAAGGGCCGCAAGAGAAAAAGATAAAGTCGCCATGCAGGCAATTAAGAAACAAGGTGAATTGTTAGGTGTGTGGCTCGGAGGTATGATCAGCCTTCTTGATCCGGAGATTATTGTAATAGGCGGCGGCGTATCTATGATAGGGGAGCTGATTTTTCGAGAGATAAGAAAATTTGCCTATAGCCATACAATCAATATGTTCGCAAATAAAACCCCGATAGTCCGGGCGCAACTTAAGAAAGACTCAGGAATATTCGGCGCTGCGTCAATATTCATGCAGAAATCTTGAACCAGGTTCACAAAGCTCCTATTAAGCAGAGAAGGAACCAGGTTCACAAAAAACCACTAGCGTTATGGAAAATTTTGCAGGTAATAGCTTGAAATCCGACCGCGGTGATTGTTGTGTGGCTACTGCCTGTGATGCCGGGTACTTTCCTGCTCTCATGGCACTGTTAAGAAGTCTTAAACGGACGAATCCCGGTCTTCCGGTAGTGGTTTTTGACGGTGGGCTTACTCCCAAACAAGTTAGGCGTGCCACTTCTTTTGCGGAAATATTGCCGAGGGAACCTTTTGATAGCATTGAGTCCAGAGGAAAGTTTAGCTATATAAATTGTACTACACTTTTGAAGTTTGAAGTTATTACTCTTCCCTTTGACACAGTGCTATATCTTGATGTCGACATGGTTGTTACCGAAGACCTGACTTCGTTGTTTCATATACCCAAAGGTTTTGTGGGAGGTGTCCCGGAAATGAATTCGGTCAGAAACATGTTCCGTTTGCAGCATAGGGATATGCTTGCTGAAGCTCTTAATATTGATTGGAAGCGCCGCGGCATGAATGGAGGTCTTTTTGTTTTAAGGCCGGCTGAATGGCAGGATATGACTTGCCATGCACGTGGGCTTATTGATAAGTTCGGGAAGGACGTGTTTTCAAAGTCCATGGATCAACAATTGCTGAATATAATTTTTGATGGAAAAATA
>CAYZXR010000064.1:0-3472 GCA_964482475.1 uncultured Planctomycetia bacterium
CTTTCTTCGGAAACAAGATCACCCCTTTCAACAAGTACATCCAGATCCTTTTGTAGCTGGGAATCCGGAGATTTCTCCAGAACTTCAGCCAAGACCAACCTGTCTTTAACCTGCCCGCACCCTATACGATAATCATTCAGCGTAAAATACCCTTCCTTCTGAAGCTTTATTATTATGTACATCGACTCCGTCATTATCTTTTCGGCGTCTTCCGAACGTCGGCCGGGGTTAAAGCGGTTGTCAGTTTTTTCTGAGAGTTTCTCCTCGTTTATATTAGCCAGATAATATGCTAAAATACCCAGCGCCTTCCCCTCTTCCTCCGGCCCTCCCACAAAGCTCCATAACAAAACTGCAAACACCGCAGCTGCCATTGCTAATGGTACAACAGAAAGAACATTGTTCATAACACCATACAGCAGCACCAGAGATGCTCCTGTAAAGGTAATTGCGCTTATGCTAACACTACGATTGACTTGTGACTGGTTTAATTCTATCTCCTTGTCCAGCTCCTGCTTGAAATCACTTATGGTGAAAGTGGTGGAAAATTTTTTCTCTTCCCCATACTTCTCCGCAAAAGCCTTCCAGACTGAAATAATACGGTTTTTCTCTTTAGTGTTTTTATCACTAAGAATGCCCGTTTGAGCATATTTGTTCATAAGTTCTTTGATTTGTTCTGTCTCTACTATTTGTGGAGCACTGGCTGGCCCCGCAAAACTCTCTATAACCCTCTCATATTGTCTGGAAAGTATTCCCAGGTGGACCGCATCCTTTTGCGCTTTAAAAGCCGCACGGAATATTATCCCTCCAAGCCCTGCAAGTCCCAGCCCTATCAAAACAACCGACATGTTGTACCAGTAAAATAAAAACGCTTCTCCCGCTGTCAATAGGGACGTCCCCATGAATACGTAGTTCGTAAGATCCTTCCTGGCGGCTACCCTGTACTCAGATATCACCTTTCTCACTGAGCTGACATAATGACTATTACACCAAAAGATTGCTTTCCACCACCTTGTTATTCTCTCTCTCTCACTGTCCTCGTTCGGAAACACTTTTTTAAATTCATCAATCATGCTTCCATTTATTTCTTCAACTAGGAAGGTCTCAAGTTGTATGGATTGTATGGTCAGGCTATATTTTACAGGGTTGCCTAGAGCGGAAACAAGAAACCCTTCCTTGACAAGCGCGTCCAGATCCTTTTGTAACTGGAAATCCGGTCTTTTTTGCGGCAGATCGGCAAACCCAAACCTCCCCTTGACCTGGTTGTATCCTTCATGATAATCTTCTATCGTAAAAAATCCTTGCTTCTTAATGACCGTTCGAACATAGGTGGACCATGCTATTATCTTTTTCGCGGAGTCATCCGCGTTACCCGCCTTTACGCTTTTATCTATTCCTGTTCCACGAAACAGTTCTTTATATCCGCTTTCTTTAAGATTTTTTAAATATTGTTCATTTTTCACAGGATCGCTTTTGATAGGTTCTAGTTTTATATTGTTCCGGTACGCCTCATAGTTGATGGCATAGGCAAACGCAATAACAGCTTTTCGTTTTGTTTTGTCCTTTACCAGTGATGAGAATTCTTTGTAAAGCTCCAGTTCCTTGAAAGCAGGATCGTTTTCATCAAGCATGCCTTCCAACCTGTTACGAAAGAACGTATTGCTGCGCCTTGCCGCCTCCCCGTAATTTACATTCAAAAACCAAGCCCATATCCCCTCATTAATGACGCCATATCTACCGTTTATCTTATTGGCTTCGTCTTCACCGACTTCTTGAACACTTTTGCCGTCAAACCAGAGATGCCCCGCACCCCCCTTGAGGGTAAACTGACCTTTTTCGTACGCCTTTCCTTCCAGATCACCCATTATGTGTTTTACCGCACGATAAAATACACCCCAGGCTACACTTACGGTTCTTTGAGAATCAGTCCCTTCACCTATGTTGGTTTTAAACCATATGTCATTCTTTCTCAATTGTTCCCATTGTTTTTTGAATTCGGGGTGTATCATTATGATATATACCTGCTGTTCCCCTTCCCCCTTGAGAATTACGTCAATAGGAAGAGTATTTTCTTCAAATGAAAAATATTCTTCCAGTATTACCAACCTACTTGCCGGTATATGAGCTTCGTTGAAAGCAAAACACTTAATAGCCTCAATAAGGTCCGTTTTCTCTAATATAGGATTATTGTCCCACCCCGCAGGGAGATTATTGTAGTTAACTTTTACGTCAAAATCCGCGTTATATGGCGCTTTGCGAATGTCGACTTCTCCTTTGTCAGTTAAAAACTGTCCGCCTTCAAAACCTTTGCTAAAAGGAAAACTTATTATGTTCTGCACGATAGGGTTATTCCCCCTGTCCGCATATAACAGTTTTTGTGCCATCGTAAGGACTTTCGCCTGTTTCACAGAATCAAGTGAGCAAGGCTGTATCCCTAACCCATATGTCAGGTTATGCGATAAGAACGTAACAGCAACCACTAAGCTGATGCTCTTTAAGATGATATTTTTCTTCATATTTATTTCTCCTGCAATTTATTGCTTTTGAGTGTTTCAATTTTCGAGTTCACATTATACAAAGAAACACACGTAACGTCAACTAAAAGTTAGTTATTTTTCCGTTTTTCTATTATGTTCATTATTTACAACACAGTAATCTTTATAGGATAATTCCAGCGTGGGCACAGCCCACACAAATTTAGGGGGGGAGTGTCTGGTTCGTGCCTAGTTCATGGATGATTTGAAAGAAAAGCTTCCGAAAGCGTGTCTTCTAATAAAGGGTTGAAAAAGTGGAGATAAATATCATCATCCCGGAATTGCCGACAAGCAATATCTGGACGTCATCCCGGAATTACTGACAGGCAATATCTGGACGTCATCCCGGAATTGCTGACAGGCAATATCCGGGATCAAATCAAAATGAAAGCATTTTATGTATACATCCTTACGAATACCGCTGAAAATGTCTTATATACTGGCGTTACCAGCAATCTTGTAAAACGTATTTTTCATCACAAAATCAAGGCAGTCCCTGGCTTTACAAAAAAATATGGGCTACACAAACTTGTATATTTCGAAAAATGTCCAGACGCATTAACAGCATTTCAAAGGGAGAAAAAACTTAAACGCTGGAGACGTAATTGGAAAATCGAGCTTATCCGCAAGTTTAACCCTGATTGGAGAGATCTTTATCCTGACGTTATTTGATCCCGGATCCCGCCCTTGGCGGGTCCGGGATGACGGTTTTCGTCCTTCGGTCGGCCACCCGCATCTTCGGTTGTTCTCATATCCTCGCTAGCTCGGATATTTCGTTATATTAGAGGCTCAGCTGCTCCCTTCTCGCCCCATTCCAGCGTGGGCACAAGCCCACACAAATTTAGGGGGATGAAATTCAAAAAGAGAAGGGGGATATTACTCCCCTTTCTCTTTTTATTCCGGGCATAATATCGAATATTTCCTGCAGGAGGGGGGTGACA
>CAYZXR010000064.1:3572-6427 GCA_964482475.1 uncultured Planctomycetia bacterium
ATGGCGAGGCGGATGGGGCTCGAACCCACAACCTTCGGATCGACAGTCCGATGCTCTAACCAGTTGAGCTACCACCCCGCAATCAATCTTTAATGGGCGCATCTTTTATATCATAGAAAGCGTTCCCTAGTCAACAGGTTTCGCCTTCTGAGTGTTCCTTGGTATCTTTGTTTTGGCATAAGTAAGCAACTTTCGATTTCTTCTGACATACTGCCTGTCTAACTTACTGAGCCGCACGCCCTTCTGTGTGGCATTGTTCTGGTATGCCTCAAGAAGAGCTATCGCCTGGCCTGTTTCACCCACACGTATGTGAGACATCGCCAGATAATACACGGCCACACCATTTGTCGGGTTAAACTCCACGGCTTCCTTTAAAACGCCTATTGCCGCGGAATATCTCCCTTCGGAGTACATGACTCTTCCCTTCATCGCCAACTGATCAGCTTTTTTCATATCGGGGACGGTTTGCGCAAAACCAGATGTGGACATCATTAAACAAATGACAATAAGAAGACTGCTCAATTTCTTCATTCGTCCCCCTCTTAGAAATGGCTTAATTGGATTCGCTAAACATTGGCGGATGAGGTAGTGTGCGTCGAAGGTTTTATGGTGGGCGTGATAGGATCTGAAATCTGCTATCTGTGTCGACCCTAGCGTGCCCGCCGTGTTTATAAGAAACACATTTTGGGGAAATGTTTTCATTTGCCTTGCTGCCTTTTTCCCGAAATTTGTGACGCGTAAACACTAGAACAGGCATTCATTAAATGCCTGTTCTGATAAAAGCGAAGATTTTATGGTGGGCGTGATAGGATTCGAACCTATGACGTCTTCCTTGTAAGGGAAGCACTCTAAACCGCTGAGTTACACGCCCACTTTAGTTCCGACATTATATATCACCCGTCGGGGTCTGTCAAATATCTCTTAGTTACTTAGGAAGAGATGTCAACATGAACACCATAACAAAAAGCGCTACGGTTTCAATGACACCAACAACCATGATATAGTTACCAAACCCTTTGCCTGTCTCCGCAAGGGCATCTGCCGCACTCGCACCGGCTTTGCCCTGCATCCATGCTGACGTTCCCATCGCTATTCCGGCAACCATGCCCATTAGCATAAGTGCTGTCGAATTGGAAGCGGGAATGTTTGACGCTTGAATAGCGTTTCTCAGGATCATTCCGTAAATTGTCTGGGACAGCGGCGCACCAACGAACGCAATCAAAATGAACGGCGCCGCTTTATTCTGCATGAACGCTCTTTTCCACGCGCCAATCGCTGCCATGCCTGCTATACCCGTACCGAGTGCTGATCCGATAGCCGCGAATGTTAACGAAAAACTGGCATCTCCTAATCCTTGAATCATTTCTTTCCTCCTATCGTAAAGTATTCTTTGTTAAACTTTATTCGCCCTTCCCTATTTACTGTGCACCACTTTGCCTGCTTCTTTAAATGGCGCATATTCTTCGCCTGTCCATTGCATGCCGAGATGGCCCGAAAACTCAAGCACATTAAGTCTTATCCCGTGTACAACCACTGCCATGATAGCAAGGATGATATTCAGAGCATGTCCCATAAAAAGAATAAGCGCTGCTATCAACCCGCCCACAATGCTATTAATCCCGTCGCCTATCGCCATGCTGTTAAAGCTTTCCGCGACAATGACCGTTGCGTAACCTACCGCAAACAACCTTAAGTACGACACAATGTCCGAGAAAGAGCTGATGACATTCAATGGCAAACTTGTAAGCGTTTCTATTATCCCTTTCATGATGTTTTTCTGGTAATTTTCAAACACCAACACCATCATAATTCCCGCACCCAACAAGTACCCGGCGAATGTCGGAAAAACTTTACCCACAACAAGCGTTCCCGCGGCAAAGAACATCCCCCAAAGTATACCGATCCATCCTATCTGCGCAAAGGCTAGTGGGGAATTAATCACTCTTAAACCTTTTTTTAGATGCGCGATGGTCAGATGCACCACTCCTATTATAAAACTGAGATACATCATAAACAGTTGGTTGCTTGGCCCAAAACTACTTATCTTGCTAACAATAACACTCTTAAAGATAGGAAGCTGTGCAATGCCTTCGGCCCCAAACCATGTGCCTGATGCCGCTCCCCATAAAATCGTCGCGCCGCTTAACACATACATAAGAAAAAACGGAGCGGCAGGCGCGTTTTTCATCTTTCTTCTTGCCACAAATGTAGCTACTAGAAATATTATTCCGTATCCCGCGTCTCCTACAAGCATCGCGAAAAATAAACTGAAAAAAATTAGAAATACAAAACTGATATCAAACTCATCATATCCGGGAACGGTGTTCATGAATTTGAAAACCGGATCAATAATGCTTATCCATCTCGGGTTCGTTATGAGAGTCGGGACGAGAGATGGATTGTCCGGCTCTTCAATGAAATACCCGGCTCCTTTTTCTCTGGCTAAAACACTTACTTTTTTGAGATCCTTTTCCGGACAAAACCCCTGCAAATAAGAAAATTTATTCTCTTCGGCCATCCCAAATTTTACAGACAAAAACTCCTGTCGACTTTCCATCACTTTTTTTAGCCTATTGAAACAATCTATTCCCGCCGCTTCTTCTCGTAGATGTTTTTCTTTTTTGCGCACGAGTTTTTCCAGGGCCTTGATCTTTTCATCAATGGCTTCAGGCTTGTCCGAGGGGAAACTCATTTCTTCAAGGTTAAGACCGGGAGGCACCTCGCAATTCACCAAACATCCGTAAATATACTGTTTATCTTTTCCGAGTATGGTAAATGAACTTATTTTTTCAATTTCTTTGATTTCCGATTTTCCCAATCGATACAATCTGATATCAATGTTTTTTTCTTTCAGC
>CAYZXR010000065.1:0-6406 GCA_964482475.1 uncultured Planctomycetia bacterium
TTCTTGTAGTAGTCTCGTTCGTAGGACGTGTTAACAGTTTTCGGGACAGAAAACTATTAAGTTATGATGAGGTAGTATATTCCACACTAGCGGTTCAGGTTATGCAAAATCCTACCGCGTACAATACAGCCGGGCTTTATCGGGCTGGACGACAGGAAGGCCGCGAATTACCTCCGTATCTCAATAAACCATTATTTAAACACCCACCGCTGTTTACATCTCTAGTAGTTCTCAGCTATAAGATATTCGGTACCACATATAATTCCGCTTTTCTAGTGTCATTATTTTTCGGGATGCTCTTGATAATAACAGCCTATCTTTTGGGATCGACGTTGTTTGATAGTAAAACCGGGGTATACGCGGCTCTGATCATGGCGCTAGAACCTGTTATTTGGATAAGTTCGCAGAAGATATGGATGGAAACGACACTGTCTTTTTTTACCGTTCTATCATTGTGTTTATTCGCGATTGCCGTGAAACGGTACAATCCAATGCTTGTGATAGCAAGCGGAATAGCGGCAGGCTTCGCGGTGCTTACAAAATATCCAGGCGTGTTGGCCACTGTGATAATATTTACCTATGTTGTCTTTTGGGATCGACGTTTTTTCAAGAAACCCGCTTTTATTGTAAGTTTATTCATACCGTTCATTATGCTTTTGCCATGGTTTTGGTGGAATTATGCGGTTTATGGTAATGAACTGTTCTCCGCCAACGTCGAGATCATGAAAGCTGTGAATGGAATACAGCAGTTGATAAGAGTCGCATGGCTTCCGGCCTTGGTCGCTTCTGGCGTAATAGTGACCGCGATGTTGATAAAAAGAAAATACATGGATTCGCGAAACCATTCTTTTTCCCGGATTGCCGAGCGTTCAGGCGCGATCATTCTTATCTGTTTGTTTTGTGCTGTCCTCTTTATTCTGCGTGAACATGTTGTGAATACCTGCAGTTTCTTTTTTATGCCTGTGGCAGGATGGGAAATGGGGATGTTCAAAAATGAACCATGGTATTTCTATTTAGGCAGGCTTACGGAGCTTTCCCCATTCTATTTATTTTCGTTCGCGGCTATATTATTCCCAATCTTTGATAAAAAGCGCTTAAAGGAATATTCATTTTTATTGATAGCAACCGCGTTTGCGCTGGTGCCTTATATTTTGTGGCAAAATTTCCAGAGTAGATATATCGCGGTTGCTATTGTACCTCTAATCGTATTATCTTCGAGAGTTCAGGTTTGCCTTGCCGATCGAATTGGATCTATTCAGAGGGGATACCCGCGGCACGCGGCGACAGGCATTTTAATAGCGATCGTATTGTATGCTGTGATGAGGACTTTGTATATTGACATTGTTTTAGGCACTCCGGATGCTGTTTGTTATTTTTGACGGGATAGAAATCTATGGTATTGACACCTTTCGGCAAAAAAGTTATTAAAAGCGGCGCATGGGTTTTTATAACCAACATACTGAAGCAATCCTTTTTCCTGATACGTCTGATAGTCCTTGCCAGATTACTGGCTCCCGGCGATTTCGGACTTTTCGGTATAGCACTTGTGACACTTGCCGCGCTTGATACTTTTTCACAAATCGGGTTCCGCGAGGCTTTAATTCAGAAAAAAGAAGATACTGATTCTTTCTTGGATACGGCTTGGACAGTTGGGGTTGTAAGGGGATTTTTGCTTGCCGGTATTTTGTTTGCAATGGCGCCGAGTATATCTTTTTTCTTTAAGACTCCGCAGGCAAAATCTGTTTTACAGGCAATATGCCTGGCTATTGTTTTTCGTGGATTTATCAATATTACCGCGCTATATTTTGAGAAAAAGCTGGAGTTCCATAAATATTCTTTTTATCAGATGGCCGGAGCAATCGCTGATGTGGTCGTATCTGTCAGCGCGGCTATTATTTTACGCAGTGTATGGGCACTCGTTTTTGGTCGTATAGCCAGAGAGCTGGTATTGTGTGTAGCATCTTATGTTATAGATCCGTATCGGCCGCGGTTTCGGTTTGATTTGGAAAAAGCAAAGAGTCTTTTCGGGTTTGGCAAGTGGGTTATGGCCTCAAGTGCCTTGATCTTTCTTCTGAATCAGGGGGATGATATTTTTGTCGGTAAGTTGCTTGGCGTTGCTGCGCTAGGTTTTTATCAGATGGCTTATCATATTTCGAATATGCCTGCAACACAGATAACACATGTGATATCACAGGTTACGTTTCCGGCATATGCGAAAGTACAGGATAATATTGAGCGATTGAGAGGGGCCTATTTGATGACATTGCGCGCCACGGCATTTTTGGCTTTCCCCATAGCTGGTTTGATGTTTATATTGGCCGGAGATTTCACAAGGATATTTTTGAGCGAGAAATGGATGCCAATGGTTCCCGCCATGCAAGTTCTGTGTGTTTATGGTGCTATAAGATCCATTAACGCAACGGTCGGACCGATACTTCATGGAGTCGGTAAACCGGAAATTCAGACTAGGCTTTCGGCAGTACAGCTTATTGTGATGGTGGTGCTTATCTATCCGCTGAGTGTTCGATGGGGGATTGTCGGAACGTCTTTTGCCGTGGTTATCCCTGCCGTTTTAGCGTTAGTCATGATAGTGCGGGAGATAAAACACATTATTGCTGGGGCTTATAAGGATTTTGCAGTGCGTATTTTTCCTCCCGCTATTGCGGTTTTAGTGATGCTTTTCGTGGCGTTGGCACAGCGAAGGATGTTTGCGCCGATCAATAGTATTGGCGGGTTTATTGTGACGTTGGTTTTTCTGGGATCTGTGTATTTAGCAGTTGTGTATGCTGGTTACGGTAAGAGTCGTCGAGCTATTATGATGCGGACTCGAAATATTATAGGAAGTTTTTTAAATCGCAAAAAATAGAGGAGAAGAGTAATGGAGGGTAAGATTTTAGTAACCGGGGGCGCCGGTTTTATCGGAAGTCATATCGCGGAGCATCTTGTTGGCATGAAAAAAAAAGTTATAATTCTAGACGATCTTTCTGGGGGTTTCCGTGAAAATGTTCCGGCTGAAACAGAATTTATAGAAGGAAGTATCTTAGATGCGGATCTTTTGCAAAAGATATTTGAGATAAACAACATAACACACATATTTCATGCGGCCGCTTATGCTGCTGAAGGGTTAAGCCACTTCATAAAGCGTTTTAACTATAATAATAATCTCATTGGCAGTGTTAATTTGATCAACATGGCGATAAATCATGAGGTTAAGTGTTTTGTATTCACATCATCCATTGCGGTTTATGGGCAAGGGCAGTTGCCGTTTACAGAGGATATGACACCTCATCCGGAAGATTCATATGGCATAGCTAAATATGCTGTAGAACAAGAATTATATGCTTCGCATAAAATATTCGGTCTAGATTATGTGATATTTCGTCCACACAATGTTTATGGTGAAAAACAAAACATAGGAGATAAATACCGTAATGTTGTCGGTATTTTCATGAATCAAATAATGAAAAAAGAACCCATGATAGTTTTTGGAGACGGCGAGCAAACTCGCGCGTTTACCTATATAGATGGTGTAGCCCCGGCTATAGCGCAGTCGGCTTTTATGGGAGAATGCTATAATCAGACATACAACATAGGGGGGGATCATGTTTGCGCAGTAAGACATCTTGCGGAAGTCGTGGCTCAAAACATGGGGGTTACGCCGGACATACGTTATATAGAGGAACGAAATGAGGTTAAACACGCCTATTCGGATCATGAAAAGACCAAGAAATGTTTTGGACAGTACATTTCTGATGTAACACTGGAACAAGGTATATCAAAAATGGCTGCTTGGGCAAAATCCAAAGGCCCTATGGAAAGCGGGAAGTTTGATAATATAGAAGTGTTGAAAAATTTACCGCCATCTTGGCTGGAAAATATCGTTTAACGTAAGGTACTTATAATGAAAATATCTATACTTGTTTTTGACCTCTCAAACAATAGCATGGTAAGGACATATCCTATAGCCAAAGTTTTGGAAAGAAATTATGACATAGAGGTGATCGGGCCAGTTTTCGGGGGTGGGGTATATGAACCTTATCGCGATGAATTTCAATACAAAACAACAATTTTCAAAAAAGACGGCAATTGTATATCTCGGCTATCAAGCATTAAAGGCGGCATCAATCAGTTAATAGATCAGATAGATGGGGATGTGGTATACGCGTTTAAGCCCAGGTTTACAAGTTTTGGTATTGCTTTGATAAGCGGGCTGTTCAGAAAAATACCGTTGGTTCTTGATATGGAAGATTGGGATACTGACGAATACTTTCGAGCATCATTTTTCGACAAAATCAAGTCATTGCGTTCCATAAACGATCCAAATTATAATATGTTGTGGAATCGAGCATTGGACATGATGATCAGGCGGACCGATGGTATTACTGTTGTATCGGATTTTTTACAAAATAGATACGGAGGCACGAAACTTCCGCATGGAGTAGATTGCGTTTCATTTGACCCGGCGGGCTATAATCGTGAAGCTTTGAGAAAGCAATGGAAGGTGGAAGATAAATTCACTATTCTTTTCACTGGAATGCCGCGTTTGCATAAAGGTCTGGACGATCTCGTGCAGGCGATGGAGCTTCTTTCCGATGCTCGAGTTTGCTTAATGTTTGTTGGACCGCAAACAGAATACCTCGATGCGATAAAGAAAAGATCGAAGATTAATATCATAGACACGGGCGTGCAACCGCATTTAAAGATGCCGGAGTTTTTAAGTCTTGCGGATGTTGTGGTATTGCCCCAAAAAAATACCGCGGTAGCTCAAGCGCAAGTGCCGGGTAAGGTTTTTGAGGCCATGGCCATGGCAAAACCTATCATCGCGACGAATGTGTCAGATCTTCCTCAAATATTGGAAGGATGCGGATTGGTTGTTTCGCCGTCAGATCCGGTTGGATTAAGTGAGGCTATTAAACGTATGTTAAATGACAGCACATTTTCGAACGAATGTGGACAAAAAGCCAGGGAAAAATGTATAAAACAGTACAGCTGGGATGCTATGGAAAAAATATTGACAGATGTATTCGCAAAATTTACGTAATTAAGGGAAAGAGGTTTTAAAGATGAAAATAACTTTTCTTTTGCCTACGGTTAGAATATCAGGAGGCGTGCGGTCGACATTTGAGATTGCTAATCGTTTGTTGGATAGAGGACATGACGTTAAGATCGTTTATCCGACAATGTTGTTCGGCAGAAAGTGGTATACCCCCCGGCAGCAGGTTGTAAGATTCCTGAAAACCCTTGCTCGGATTACTTCAAAAAACAATGTTGATTGGTTTGATATTAGGGCAGATCTCATACGGGTACCTACTCTAGAGGAAAAATATATACCGAAAGGCGATATTGTCGTGGCAACCTGGTGGGAGAATGTCCACGATCTTAACGGATACGGAAAAGAAAAAGGAGAAAAGTTTCATTTTGTACGTTGTTATGAAATATGGGGTGGTCCGGAAAAAGAAGTAAATGAGGCATATGCGTTTCCTATACGAAAAATAGTAACTTCCAATTGTTTGAAAAACATTATTAAAAATAAGTTCGGTTTTCCTGCGGATGGCCCACTGATGAATGGTATCAACAGAGAGATCTTTTATTCGGAAAAAGAACATTCCAAGCATCATAGTCCGAAAAGAATAGGCATATTGTACAGAACACATCCGCGAAAAGGGATGGAAGATGCCTTCAAAGCTTTCATGCTAGTAAGAAATAGATATCCGGATATAAAATTGGTTTTGTTCGGTGATAAGCCTACATTGAAAGACATGAAGATGATCAACAAGCTGGGGGAAAGAGAGATACATATAAATCTGGATAACGTAAGAATGAGAAAAATATATAATTCGTTGGATATTTTTCTTTTTCCGAGCCGCGTGGAGGGTTTTGGCAACCCTCCAATGGAAGCGATGGCTTGTGGCACGGCATGTATAACAACAAGCACAGGAGCCGTTCCGGATTATACCGTTCCAGGGGAGACCGCTTTAGTATGTTTGCCGAACAAACCAAATGAGTTAGCCGATCATATGCTTGAGCTTCTGACAAACGAGGTAAAAAGGCAGAAGATAGCGACCCAGGGTTCGGAATATATAAAAAAATTCACATGGGATAATACTGTAAATGAATTGGAGAATATTTTCAGAGAATTTGCGAAATAGAGAGGTAAAAGCAGTGGTATTCGATAAGAAGAAAAAAATACTGATACTTGCGGTAACGCATGGTGATATGTATAAAGGGTTTTTAAAAAAACTCAGAAAATACTGTGCAAATATTCAATGTGAAAAAAGGCTAATAATCATGCAAAACGATTTGCCGGATTTATTAACGCAAAAAACAGACGATTGGATATTCAAGATGGGTGGAGACAATTCAGTTTATGAATTTTCTGCCTGGCAAAAAGCTATAGAATCTGACA
>CAYZXR010000066.1:0-6307 GCA_964482475.1 uncultured Planctomycetia bacterium
CCTGTCTCCTATCAGCAAGTATCTTTCCACTGGACTTGATAAGTTTTTTCGCGGCTGGTTTTTTCTTTTTTAATGGCTTCAATAATCTGGCAACCTTCTTTACTATCGTTACCGTCTTTTTTGTAGCTGGAGCCGATTTTTTATGTTTTCCGCTGAACAAGCGTTTTTCAGCGTCCTTTTCTTGATCTTCCATCATTTTACGCAGTTTCAGCATACAGGCGGCCTCGATCTGCCTGACTCTCTCTCGAGTGATACCAAAATGTTTCGCGGTATCTCTCAAGGTATGTGGAACGCCATCCTCCAAACCGAAGCGTAAAGTAAGAATCTTTTTTTCACGAGGAGTCATCTTTTCCAGCAATCCCTCTATACGTTCCTGCAGAAGAAATTTACTAAGTTCGTCCACCGCGGTTACGATGCTTTCATCCTCAATAAGATCCATAAATTCAGATCCTCCGGATTCACCTATAGGCGCGTTTAAGCTGGTAATATTCGAAACCATGCGATTAAGCTGTTTAACGCGAGACATCGGCAGTTGCATCTTTTTCGCGATATCGGAGAGCTGTGGATTTTTCTTGTACATTTGGGCGAGATGTCTCTTAACTTTCTGAAACCGCATGAGCATTTCCATGACATACACCGGGATTCGAACCGTCTTTCCTTGATTGGCCACGGCCCTAGTAATGTATTGCTTGATCCACCATGCGGCATACGTACTGAAGCGGTATCCTTTTTCAGGATCAAATTTATTTACGGCTTTCATGAGCCCGAGATTGCCTTCTTCAATGAGGTCAAGCATCGGGACACCGAGATAGCTATATTTTTTCGCGATGTTTATCACCAAACGAAGATTGCTTTTTATCATCTTCTGCCGGGCTTTTTTGTCACCCTTTACCACTTTTCTGGCGATATCCTTTTCCTGCTTGGGAGTTAAAAGCGGCAGGGTTCTTATGTCCTTCAGGTACAGCTTTATTGCGTCCATGATCTCCCTTGCGTTTTCTCGAGCAGAAGGAGTTTTACCGACAAAGACCGGCAGCCCCTTTTGCTTATTACTTAGGGGGTCTCAGAAGACAGTCTCATCTCCGAGACCCCCCTATTACGTTTTACCTTACTCTCCAATAGCTGCCTGCGCTGCGGCAAGTCTAGCTATAGGCACACGAAACGGTGAACAACTTACATAGTTAAGACCCACTGAAACGAAAAACTTCACTGAATCAGGATCTCCTCCATGCTCGCCACACACACCGCATTTAAGACCTTTGCGGGTCTCGCGGCCTTTCTTGACACCAACCCTTACCAGTTGTCCAACTCCTTCCTGATCGATAGAAGCGAACGGGTCAACCTTGAGAATCTTTGATTCAAGATACTCGGGCAAAAAGGAACCGATATCATCACGACTGTAACCAAATGTCATCTGAGTCAGATCATTTGTTCCGAATGAGAAAAACTCCGCCTTCTCGGCAACTTTATCAGCCACCAAAGTCGCACGGGGAATCTCCATCATTGTCCCAACCAGATAATTTACTTTCGTCTTCTTCGCCTTAATAACATCCTCGGCTACTTCTCTGGATATCTTCTCTAAGATGTCATACTCTTCTTTAGTCCCTATCAGCGGAATCATGATCTCCGGTAGAACTTTTATTTTTTTCTTAGCTACATTACACGCGGCTTCCATGATCGCTGTCACCTGCATTCTACAGATCTCAGGATATGTGATCGAAAGACGGCAACCTCGATGTCCAAGCATAGGGTTCATCTCGTGCAGTGCCGCTACTTTAGCCTTAACAACAGCCGGGGTAGTCTTCAATCTTTTGGCCATCTCTTTCTGCCCGTCTGTGTCATTCGGAAGGAACTCGTGAAGTGGCGGATCCAGCAAACGTATAGTCACAGGAAAGCCGTTCATCGCCTTGAAAATTCCCTCGAAATCTTTTCTCTGATAGGGAAGCAACTTCCTCAAAGCTTTTTCACGCCCGGCCTGATCCTCCGCGAGGATCATTTCCCGAACAGCCCAGATCCTATCTCCTTCAAAGAACATATGTTCAGTCCGGGTAAGACCTATACCTTCGGCTCCGAACGCTATCGCGTTCGCGGCGTCCTTCGGTGAGTCAGCATTTGTCCTGACATTGATCTTGCGATATTTGTCAGACCAATTCATAACATCTTTGAACATTTTACAGATCGGATGCTTGAGTGCCTGCTTGTTCCCATGTATAATACCCAAAACTACAGGAGAAGCAGATGTATCAACTTTGCCTAGAATGATCTCTCCGCTAGTCCCGTCAATCGAAATCATTTCATGGTTTTTGATAACTCTAGAACCCACTTTTATCTGTTTCTTCTTGTAATCGATAGTAAGCGCGCCGCATCCAACTACACAGCATTTCCCCCAACCGCGAGCAACAACAGCAGCATGTGAAGTCATCCCTCCAGTCGACGTGAGAATAGCTTCAGCTGCCCACATACCGCTCACATCCTCGGGTGATGTCTCTTTGCGAGCCAAGACAACCTGCTTCCCTGTCTTAGCAACCTTTACAGCGTCTTCAGCCGTAAAACAAACAGCTCCATACGCGGCACCCGGTCCTGCGGGAAGGCCTTTGGCAACACATCTTTTTGCTGAAACCGCCGCGTTTTTAGCTTTCAGATCAAAGACTGGGAAAAGAAGCTGATTCAAATGGTCACCCTCTATTCTCATAATAGCCGTTTTTTCGTTGATCAGTTTTTCTTTCACCATATCAACCGCGATCTTTACCGCCGCGATACCGGTTCTTTTTCCTGTTCTAGTTTGAAGCATGAAAAGCTTACCTTCCTGAATTGTAAACTCAACATCCTGCATATCCTTGTAGTGCTTCTCCAATTTAAGACGGATATTGTTTAGCTGATTATAAATTTTCGGCATCCGTTTTTTAAGAGTCACTAGTTGTTGAGGAGTCCTTATACCCGCAACAACATCTTCTCCCTGAGCATTGATCAGATATTCGCCATAGAACTCATTAGTTCCATCGGCCGGGTTACGTGTAAAGGCAACTCCGGTACCTGAGTTATCTCCCATATTGCCGAAAACCATAGCCTGAATGTTAACAGCCGTTCCCTTAAGACCGGAAAGTCTATTAAGTCGCCTGTAAGTGACAGCCCTGTCAATATTCCAGGAACCGACAACAGCGTCAATCGCGTACCGTAACTGAACGCGCGCGTCTGTAGGAAAGTTTTTTCCTACATGTTTTTTATAGACCTTCTTGTAAGCTTCAACTACTTCCTTAAGCTCTTTCGCGGTCAAATCTGTATCAAGGACTCTTTTATACTTCTTCTTAATCCTTGAGAGTTCTTCTTCAAAATATTCATGATCGACCCCCATACAAACATCGCCGAACATGTTGATAAACCGACGATATGAATCCCATCCCATTCTTTCGTTCTTGGTTTTAGCTATCAGTCCTTCAACCACCGCGTCGTTAATACCAAGATTCAGTACTGTGTCCATCATTCCCGGCATTGATACCGCGGCACCTGAACGAACAGATACTAAAAGCGGTTTTTTAGGATCGCCTAATTTCGCGCCAAGTACTTTCTCAAGCTTAGCTATATTCGCATCGATTTGCTTAGCTAATGCTGAAGGTTTTTTCTTGCCGTGCTTGTAGTAATAATCACAAACCTCCGTAGTAATAGTAAATCCCGGAGGAACAGGCACACCTATGCTTGACATCTCCGCCAGATTAGCGCCTTTGCCACCTAATAATTCTTTCATTGAAGCTTTACCTTCGGCTTTCCCACCTCCAAAGAAATAAACGTACTTTGTTAATTTACCGGCTTTCTTTTTTGCTCTGCTTGCTGACATTTCTCTTCACTCTCCTTCTGTTTTTACATTTATACCAACTACTTCTAGCTATCTAAACCCAATTTCACTCCAAGCACCTCTTTTATCCTGGAAAGTTCCACCCTTTCCTGTTCCATGGTATCCCTTTCACGGATCGTAACTTTTCCATCCTCGAGAGATTCCACATCAACAGTAACACAGAACGGTGTCCCGATCTCGTCCTGTCTGCGATATAGCCTGCCAATGGAGGCGGTATCATCATAAACAACACGGTAATTACCTTTAAGATCATCACGGAGTTTATGACATATCTCTACTATCTCCGGATTCTTCTTTAGAAGCGGAAGGACCGCAACCTTGATCGGCGCGAGCTTATTGTTCAATGAAAGGTACACCCTCTTTCGATCTTTCACAATTTCCTCTCTGTAGGCATCCACGAGAAAAGCGAGAACCGCGCGGTCAACCCCACCCGAAGGCTCTATTACATAAGGGGTATACCTCTCGTCTGTCGCACTATCAAAATATACAAGATTTTCACCGGACGCCTCTGAATGTTTCTTCAAATCGTAATCAGTCCTATTGGCTATACCTTCCAACTCGGACCATCCCATCGGAAAAAAATATTCCACATCGTGGCATCTTTTAGCGTAATGAGCAAGCTCGTCTTTCGCGTGTTCACGTAAACGCAAATGCTCTTTTTTTATACCTAGAGATATGTACCAGGACAGGCGCTCTTCCAGCCAATGCTCATACCACTTTTCATCTTCACCTGGTTTAACAAAAAACTCCATTTCCATTTGTTCAAATTCCCGGCTTCTGAACGTAAAATTTCCGGTAGTTATCTCATTACGAAATGACTTTCCTATCTGCGCCACACCAAATGGAAGTTTACGTCTTGATGTGTTTAGAATATTGTTAAAATTGACGAATATTCCCTGTGCCGTTTCGGGCCGCAGATAAACATCTTGGGATTGCCCCTCAACAGAACCCACTTGTGTTTTAAACATAAGATTGAAACTTCTGGGTTCTGTAAGCTCACCACCACATTCCGGACACTTATTTTCCTTCAATTTATCCGTTCTAAATCGTTTTTTACAATCTTTACAATCGACAAGAAGATCCGCGAAAGAAGCGATGTGCCCGGAAGCTCTCCACGTGTCAGGATTCATCAAAATAGCAGCATCCAGACCTTCCATGTCGTTCCGGTCGTAAACCATGCGTTTCCACCACTGGTTTTTAACACTGTTTTTCAGCTCAACCCCGAGTGGTCCATAATCCCACACACTTCCAATACCACCATAAATTTCACTGTCCTGAAATATGAATCCGCGTCTTTTGCAGAGATTCGCTATATCTTTTAGCTCGACTTGCTCTATGGTCATAATTTCCTCACTGTTTTCTTCCCGATGCCGAAGCTATTGCGGGTCGTCTTTTAAATATCCCTTTTTTGTCCAACTCTTCAATGAAGGCGATAGATTTGATCTGAGCCCCTATGTGATATCGAATAAAATTTTTCAATATCTTTTCGGCGTCTCGTCCGACATCTCTTGAAACTTTTATCTGCTGAGTACGGCTAAAAGGAATATCGCGGATTTTCCGCATAAAATTCATAGTACCTTTCGATACCCCAAAACTTCCTTTTTGCTTGCGAGAGCAATCATGACAGATAACACCGCCCGCGGCCACGTTGAAATATATGTTTTCCTCCACAATCGCGTTGCATTCAACACAACTGTCCAGAGACGGATTAAATCCCGCGGCATCAAGGAACTTAAGCTCAAATATCCTACTTACCCGCTTGGGACTGGCGTTTGTTTCTAACAATTTCAGTCCTGCCAGTAAAACCCCATACAATTCATCGCTTCGCTGTCCATCGCTAGTCACCGCGTCTATTAGCTCTGTAAAATAACAGGCGTAAGCCATACGCTCAAGATCTTTTCTTACGTTGAGAAAAAAATCAACCGATTCACAACGCGTTATAAGATCCATACCTTTATTTTTCTTTTTATAAAAGAGCAGGTCACAGTGCGTAAAGATCTCAAAGTTTCCCGCGAATTGCGGATAAGGATTCCTTGCACCTTTAAGAACTCCTCGTATTTTACCAAATTCTCTCGTAAATACAACAAGAATATAGCTTGTTTCTCTTAAAAAATACTTTCTTAGTATGATCCCTTCCGCTTTTAACGCCGCCATTGTCTCGAGTCCTGTCGATTGATTCACCCGTCAGCTATCAGCTTTCAGTACGGCACATTAAAACATGTTCCGCTTGTTTTCTGATTTCGTCTCTCTTCCTTCATCCTTCGTTTCGTATCATTAGGGCGAAATATTTTTCGCCCCTACAAGGGCGGGTCTACTTGACCCTCTCTTGCCTCTTCACCATGCGCTCTGCCCCATGCGCTTTGTTTGCCTCAGGCCTCTATCAACTTTCTTCCGTTACATCTTCCGGCGACACCGATCCACCTGAGATCACAAGCTTCATACCATCTTCGACAGTCATTT
>CAYZXR010000067.1:0-4794 GCA_964482475.1 uncultured Planctomycetia bacterium
GTTCCCGAAGAGGGTTTTGTAACCAGTGGAAATCTTGTTATCGGGGCTGATTCACACACCTGTACTTATGGAGCACTTAATGCTTTTGCTTCAGGTGTCGGGTCAACTGATCTCGCTATAGCGCTTGCTAGCGGGAAGAATTGGTTTAAAGTTCCGGAAACTATAAAGATCATCTGTGGAGGAGAATTGCCGAAGGGGGTTTATTCCAAAGATGTAGTTCTTCATCTGGTAGGAGATATAGGGGCCGATGGAGCTACGTATAAGGCCCTTGAAATCGAAGGTGACCTCATAAAAGGTTTCAGTATGGACGCCAGGTTTACGATATGCAATATGGCTGTCGAGATGGGCGCTAAATGCGGTATCATGCGTGCTGACAAGAAGACACTGGCATGGCTGAAAAAGCACAATGCCGCCGAACCTGTGACGGTAGAAGCGGATGAAGATGCCAGGTATTCTGAGATCCATGAGTATGATTTCACAGGATTATCACCGAAGGTGGCAAGGCCTCATACTGTTGATAACGTATGTGATGTGGAAGATGTATTGGGTACACGAATTGATGAGGTGTTCATCGGAACATGTACCAACGGAAGGTTCGAGGATTTTGAAGTTGCTTCTAAAATATTGAAAGGGAAGAAGATAGCATCTGGAATGAAATTGATCATAACGCCGGCTTCAAGGGCTATTTATCTTGAAGCGGCCAAGAAAGGTCTGATTGATATATTCATTGACGCGGGAGCGATCGTAAATAATCCGGGCTGTGGCCCGTGTGTAGGTACACATCAGGGTGTACTTGCCGATGGAGAGAATGCGTTCTCGACGGCGAATAGAAATTTCAAAGGACGAATGGGTAATCCAAACGGCAACATTTATCTCGGAAGTCCGGCTACGGCCGCGGCTACGGCTATTGCTGGGACTATAGCTGACCCGAGAGAATATCGCCGCAAATTGTAACGGCATAAGGAGGATCGACGTGGCGAATTATGCACACCGGTTAAAGATGGCAAATGACATCAACACCGATTATATTATTTCCGGACGATATAAGTTTAAGATCCAGGATGAAAAAGAACTGGCGAAGTATATCTTTGAAGATCTGGAACCCGGGTTTTACAAGAAGATTAAACCGGGCGATTTTCTGGTTTCCGGTGAGAATTTTGGATGCGGGTCATCACGGGAGCAGGCTCCGGTGGCATTGAAAGCGAGCGGAATAAGAGCCGTAATAGCGAAAAGCTATGCCAGAATATTTTATCGAAACGCGTTTAATATTGGGCTTTGTCTTGTGGAATGTGAGACCAGGTTTATAGATGATATGGATGAACTTGAGCTTGACCTGGAAGCTAGTGTGGTGAGAAATTTGACCAGAGGTATCAATATTGAAATAAAGCCCATCCCCGCTATTATGGAGGAATTTCTAAAAGTGGGCGGTGTCGTGGAATATTTTAAAGCGAAAAAAGGTCTTGAGATATAACACTCATAAGCAGGGGGGGGTAAGGCAATAGTATGGATGTTGTAGATCTTGGATTAACGACATACGGTGATGCTCTTTCAACTCAGCTTGATTTGTTGGATAAAAGGATAAAGGGCGAGATTTCGGATACGCTTCTTATAACGGAACATTCTCCTGTTGTAACACTGGGACGGACAGCGGAAGAAAGTAGTATAGACAGGGCGTACTTTCGGAAAGAAAATATTCCTGTGCTTATGACCAATAGGGGAGGCAAGAATACGTTTCATTCTCCGGGTCAGATAATTTTATATCCTATTGTGGATCTTCGGGGGATAAAGAAAGATGTTAGTTTTTATATAGATTTTCTGGAAGAAACAGTGGTAAACAGTCTTCGCGTTTTGGGTGTTTTCGCAAAAAGGAACATCGCTAGGCGCGGGGTCTGGGTTGAGGAAAAGAAAATAGCCTTTTTTGGCGTGGCATTTAAGAGATGGATAAGTTTTCACGGTGTTAGTGTGAATGTGAATAACGATCTTGCGCCGTTTTCGCGCATGGCGCCTTGCGGTGAGGCAGACATAAGGGTGACATCAGTAAAGAAAATAACCGGTCGTGTGACGGACTTAACGGAATCCAAGAAAATATTCGCACGACAATTTGTAAAAGATATGGAGGCGGTATTGTGCAGGTGTGCTTGCCAGAGTTTTCCGAGAACGACAACGAAGTTATGCTAACTTTGTGGCATGTGAAGGAGTCCGGTCGCGTGACTTCCGGCGATGATCTTCTCGAAGTTGTTACGGATAAGGCTACA
Source organism: uncultured Planctomycetia bacterium (assembly GCA_964482475.1). GTDB lineage: Bacteria > Omnitrophota > Gorgyraeia > Tantalellales > Tantalellaceae > JAHJBY01. The sequence goes on from CAYZXR010000067.1 coordinate 2,256, forward strand.
TTTGATATACCCGCGCCGTGTAGTGGCGTGTTGACGAAAATCATAAAAGATGAGGGTGAAAAAGCGGCTACAGGAGACCTGATCGCTGAAATACAGGAGGATGACTAGAATGGAAGAGTCGAATAGAATGAAGAGGTTGTCGTATTATCTTTTTACCATTATTGATGATTTGAAGAAAGAAGCCATGAAAAAAGGGCTGAACATAATAGATCTTGGGATGGGAAATCCAGATAAACCAACTCCGAAGCATATAGTAGACGAGCTTTGCAAACAGGCACGTATGCCGCATAATCACGGTTATTCGCGATCTATCGATAAGGTTGAGTGTGATCTTCGCAAGGCGATAGCCGGATGGTATCGCAAGAAGTTCGATGTAGTGCTTGATCCGGAGAAGGAGGTTATCTCACTTATAGGGTCCAAAGAGGGTATCGCTCATCTATCACTCGCGTTTCTCAATAACGATGATGTTGCTTTAGTTCCTAATCCGGCGTATCCGGTTCATTTTAACGGTGTACTTATAGCCGGGGGAATTCTGCACAATCTTCCGCTTAAAGAAGAGAACGGTTTTTTGCCGGTTCTTGAAGATATACCGGCGAAAGTATTGAAGAAAGCTAAACTTATGTTCTTGAGCTATCCTCATAACCCGACAGCAGCTGTAGCGCCACAGGCGTTTATGAAAAAAGCGGTTGCGTTTGCCAGAAAACACAGGATCATTCTCGCTAACGATCTTACTTATTCTGACATTGTGTTTGACGGGCATAAGATTTCCAGTATTTTAAGTATCCCCGGTGCGAGTGAGGTAGCAATAGAGTTCCATACTTTAAGCAAATCTTACAATATGGCAGGGTGGAGGATAGGATTTGCTGTTGGTAACGCAAGTATTCTAAGCTCATTATCGAAGGTTAAAGGGTATATCGATTTCGGAATATTTAAACCTATTCAGCATGCCGCGATTAAAGCGCTTAGCGGGCCTCAGGGTTGCGTGAAGAAGCAGGTCGCTTTGTATAAAAGAAGGCGGGATGTTTTAGTGGGTGCGCTTAAAAAAATAGGATGGGATGTCCCCAGTCCTAAAGCTACATTCTATGTATGGGCACGCATACCGGATAAATATAGCGCATTAACCTCCATGGAATTTGTTTCCTTGCTTATTAGAGAGACCGGGGTTGTGCTTTCTCCGGGTACCGGTTTTGGAGAATATGGAGAGGGGTATGTTCGGTTCGCTCTTGTCGAAGAAGAAGATAAGCTTGTCGAAGCGGCCAAAAGGATAAAAAAGGTTCTTGAGATGGAAGTATGAAGAAAAGAGCGCTAATTTTTTACATATCGCGATTTTCCGGGCATTACCACGCGGCGAGGTCTATCGAGAAAGCCCTCGCCGATCTGGATCCTGAAACTGAGACCAGATTGGTCAATGCCTTCAGCTATACAAATCCTGTTCTGGGTAAAATAATAACTAAAACATATCTGGAAGTTATCAAGAAGAAGCCGCTTTTCTGGGGAGACATATATGATAACCCGGAGGTGCTTGAAAGAGTTAAAAAGGTTCGGCAGATTTTTTATAATCAGAATATGCCGAAGATCGAAAAGCTCATAAAATCTTATGCTCCGGATGTAGTATACTGCACGCAGGCTTACCCATGCGGCATGATAGCTGATTATAAGAAAGCATTTAATAGCGATGTTCCGCTTGTAGGGGTTCTTACTGATCATGCTCCTCATTCTTATTGGTTATTTGATGAAGTTAATTTCTATGTTACCCCTTCGGTAGATTCCGCGGAAATTCTTATATCCAAAGGTGTGCCTAAGGAGAAAATGAAGGTCTATGGTATTCCGATAGATGGTAAGTTCGAGAAAGAATGGGATAAGGAAGAGGTGCGGCGCAAATATGGGTTTGTGGACTCTCGGCCGACAGTACTAATTATGGGAGGTACGCAGGGATTAGGGGCGATTGCAAATATAGTGGACATGTTAGTTTCTGATAATACGCATGACTATCAATTGTTGGTTGTAACCGGAAAGAATAAACGTTTATATCGAAAATTGCGAAGAAAATACAAACATATGAAGGATAGTCCGGTCAGGCTTTTTCCATATGTCGAGAATATTGAGGAGTTAATGGATGTTTCGGACATAGTTATAACAAAAGCGGGAGGTATAACAACGGCTGAAGCTTTAGCAAAGAGACTGCCGCTTTTGATAATTGATCCGATCCCGGGACAGGAGCGTATGAATGCGGATTATCTCGTGCAACAGGGTGCTGCCCTGGAGGTGAATGATTTTAATGAGATACCAGAGGCAATTGGCAGATTGTTCTCCTCAGGTGATCTCCTAGAAAAGATGAGAGTGGAAGCCGCCAGGTTGTCAAAACCCGACAGTGCTTTAAGAATAGCGCAACTTATTGATGGAGGTGCCTGATGCTGTTTTCTCTTTACTGTGTGGGTATCTTTTTAACGGAAAGATTATCACTGAAAGCATGCTACAGTATTGCTGAAGTTGTTGCCAAGGTATACTATTATGTGTTTTCCCGAAACGATAAGCTTGC
>CAYZXR010000067.1:4894-6257 GCA_964482475.1 uncultured Planctomycetia bacterium
TTTAGGGTCCTTAAGGCTAAGGAAATGCTTGCGATAGTTGTGGATAAAGATTATAGCGGAAGTAATGAATATGTGGAATTTTTCGGAGAGAAAACTTATATGCCTAAAGGTGCCGCTGTAATGGCCCTTAAGACCGGATCACCTATTGTAGTAACTTCCATGATAAGGGAAGAAGATGATACATTTTGTTTAAAAATGGAAAAACAAATTTTATACAAAGGAACCGGGCATCGTGATGCAGACGTCAAGAGTATCATGAAAAAATATCTTGAAATTATTGAGACCCATATTAAAGAATGTCCTGATCAATGGTACGCATTTGAGGAATTATGGAAGCGCAAGCGAATAACACTATAGCCGTTATACCATCATATAATGAGGCGATGACTATCGGTAGCATCGTACGTGATGTTACTTCTATGGGGTTCAGTGTTCTTGTTATTGATGACGGATCCCGGGACAATACCCGGGCAGAAGCTCTTGATAATGGCGCGATGGTTATTCGTAATAAAGAAAATCTTGGAAAGGGTGGATCTATCAAAAAAGGGATTTGCCATGTTCTTGAGAAGATGAATTATCAATGGATGCTTTTGATGGATGGTGATGGACAGCACCATCCCGAGGACATACCATTTTTTCTAGAAGCTACAAAAAAGGACGATGTGGATATTGTTCTGGGCAACCGCATGATGCAGACGAAAGCTATGCCGCCGGCAAGATATTGGACGAATAGATTTACTTCCTGGGTGACGTCCGGTATTTGTGGACAAAAGATACCCGATTCGCAGTGTGGATATAGGCTCATAAGGGTCAAAGCGATACAAGAATTAGAGTTAGCTTCTGACAACTATGATATCGATTCTGAATTACTCATTGAAGCTTCCAGGGATGGACTAAAGATAACATCTATCCCGGTTCAGACGATATACGGGAATGAGATCTCAGAAATTCACCCTGTGCATGATACCATAAGATTTTTTGGATTGATTTTCAGAAATATGTTTCGAAAATAGTAACATAAAAGGACTGACATGCTTGAGCAGATAACAGATGCCCTCGTATCATTCAATAAAGAGGCGGCGGTAGTTGTGCTTGGAGCTCTTCCGATATCTGAATTGAGAGGAGCTATCCCTCTGGCGCTTGCTATGGGGTTTGCACCTTTGAAATCCTATCTTCTAGCTGTTGCCGGAAATCTTCTGCCCGTTATTCCGTTATTGTTCTTTTTACAGCCCATTGTAGAGCGATTCCGACATGTTAAATGGGTTGGAAAATTTTTCGACTGGCTTTTTGAGAGAACAAGAAGAAAGGCTTCTCTTATTGAAAAGTTTGAGGCTATTGGACTTATCCTGTTTGTCGCGGTTCC
>CAYZXR010000068.1:0-6217 GCA_964482475.1 uncultured Planctomycetia bacterium
GAATCCCAAAAATTTCCGAACACTGTGGTCTTTCCCGTAGCCCGGGCTAAACTCCCGTCAAGAGCATCAAAAAATCCGGCAACCCAAATAAGCACCCCAATGATCAAATAACTAAGGTCACCTTTAGCGATAAAAAAAGCGACAAGACAGTTGGCCACAAGACCCAATAAAGTTAACTGGTTTGGCGTTATTTTTGTCTTAGCTAAAAGATTGCCCGGAGCTCGCGCTATAATCCTTATGAGCTTTCCTGTCGGATCTGCCATTTTAAATTACCTTTTAGTACCTTTCTTCTTACCCTTCGCAACTTTTCTTTTGACCGCTTTCTTCTTTACTTTACTATGGGTCGTGATAAAGTTCTCCACCATCACACGAGCTGTATTGTCATCATACTGAATGGGAGGAGACTTTTTAAAATACGCGCTGGGACCTAAAAGCGCGCCTGAAACTCCGTTATCCAACGCAAGCTTTGCGCATCGAACCGCGTCTATAACAACTCCGGCGGAATTGGGCGAATCTTCTACCGAAAGCCTACACTCTAAATTCATGGGCACATCTCCAAAATGTCTGCTTTCTATGCGCAAAAAACAAAGCTTGTTATCTTTTTGCCATGGCACATAGTCACTTGGCCCGATATGTACATCATCTTTATCTATAGACATATCTCTGTTCTGTATTTGGGATACAACAGCGTTTGTTTTGGATATTTTTTTTGAAGTAAGCCGTTCTTCCTCTTTCATGTTAAGAAAATCCATATTACCACCGGTATTCAGCTGATAAGTGTGATCTATGGGCATACCTCTATCTAAAAATAAATTTGTTAACACTCTGTGCAAAATAGTTGCCCCCACCTGCGATTTTATATCATCGCCTATAACCGGCAGACCCTTTTTCTCAAATCGCTTCTGCCAGTAATCTTCTCTCGCGATAAAAACCGGAATACAGTTCACAAAACCACATCCGGCGTTTAATACCTGTTCAACATACCATTTTGTAGCTTCTTCTGACCCCACCGGCAGATAATTAACAACCACATCTGTTTTCGTTTTTTTGAGAATATCTGTCACATCATCAGTTTTTCCCGAAGCCTTCTTAACTATCCTCGATACGTACTTGCCAAGCCCATCATGGGTCATCCCGCGATGAACTTTAACTTTAAGGCGAGGAACTTTGGCAAAAATTTTTGTATTGTTGGGTTTTACATGAATAGCTTCACTTAGATCTTTACCGACTTTATTTTTGTCAATATCAAAAGCGGCAGAGAACTCTATATCTTTTATATGATAACCACCCAAATTGACATGCATCAAACCTGGTATGAAATCTTCATCTTTAGCGTTCTTGTAATATTCCACTCCCTGAACCAGCGAAGAAGCACAATTGCCAACACCTATAATAGCAACTCTGATCTTAGACATAGCTTCATACTCCTCTGTTGTTATAACTTCACATGTATAATATTAATTGCCATATTATATACTAGTAAGGTCTCAAATTAAAGGGATATGTGCGTTAAATCGGCTTAAAGCGCAGGGCTAGCTTAATTTGGTGCTATTTGCCGGTGATTACTGGTTATCTGCATCTTTTTCTTTTGACACTATTCGCTTCCCGAACCTCTCTGTAAGCACAGGCCCGGTTATTACCGTTATTATCAGAAGGACAAAAACAGCATACAATATTGACTGGTCTATAAGACGCACTCCGGCCGCGTTCTTCTTCTCATAAGCCACAAAGGCCGCTGTAAGTGTAGCCGCCACCTGGGGTATGGTAAGTGACCAGATCTCAAGAGTTTCATCCTTCGAATATTTGTATATTTTTCCTACGATATACGCGGCCGCGTACTTTGCCAGAAAAAATACTACTACTATAGCGGATATTAACCCCAGATGAGCAAGCATGTCTGATTCCATCTCGTATAGATCTATCCTAAGCCCTATCATAATGAAAAACGCGGGTACAAATAATGCCGCAGCCAAAAAATGCAGCTTTTCTCTCACAGGACTACCCCTTAAAGCCCTGTTGACGGCAATGCCCGCCAGAAAAGCTCCAACTATACCCTCAAGATTTATTATTTGAGCACCAATAGAGGCTATAACTAAAATCGCGAACACGAAAATGAACTGGCTTTCCTGAGTTTTCAATCTGTGTTTTAAAACAGATTCGCTAAGCCATGAAAATCCCACCAATACGATGAAGCAGTACACCACCGACTCTAATATCTCTACACCAAGAAGCGTCCATGAAAAACTGCCCATATGTACCGTTATACAAAGCGCCAACACAAAAAGCGCCACTATATCAGTAAACATTGTAGCGCCTATTGTAACGGAAAAAAATTCTTTGGTCACAAGCTTCAGCTTTTGTATGATCGGCAAGCCTATCAGAGTATGTGACGCAAAAAGCGAACCGATCAAGACAGATGTATTCCACGAGTACCCGAAGACCCTTCCTATCGCTGTTCCCGCAAAAAGGGGAATACCGAACGTCAAAATACCGAACACAATCGATCGGTCTTTCTTCTTTGAAAAATCTTTCAAATCTATCTCGAGTCCTGCCACGAACATTAGAAAGATTTTTCCCAGAGAGTAAAGCATTTCGGATCCAGGAGATTTCGGATCGACAATACGCATGAAATGAGGCCCTAAGATAACACCTGCGGCGACAAGCCCTATCATACCCGGCACACCGATACGTTCACATAATAAAGGGAGGATAAGAATAACAAAAAGCAAAAGCCCGAAACGTTCAAAAGCTGTTCCTTCCCTGAAGAATGTTGTTACTTTATCAAATGAAAGATGTTCTATGAACCAGGGAACAAGAAACAAAAGAACGACTATCAATGATATGCGTAATGTCGCTTTCTTGAAGTCACTTTTATTCCTCATTATGTCCTTAGGTTTTTGGGATGCAGGTCTGGGATTGATTCGGTGTCTGTCTCTGGTTGTTCTACATTTGTCGACAGTTCCTTTCGTTCGAAAGAAAACTCGGTTTTAGGTGTAGCAGATTCCCCGTCTATCTCCAGTACCGGATAGACAAGAAAATTTATCGGCCCTGACACCGGGGACGGATCAATTTCAAGATCCCGACCGCGGCGAAATTCAAAACGATTTGCGGGGTGATGCCCAAAATAGTAGGTTGATAGGCTTGAATACTTATCGGCTTCCAATATGTCTATGGGCCACCACTTTCCTTCAGCATGAAACTCTACCCAACAATGATACCCGTCGATTCCTCCACTGTTACACGCGGAAGGTATTGCCGTTCCTGAGATACGACTACCACTTATACTTAAGTACAACCTCTCCGTAATGACTATAAAATTTATCTTTTAGTCCAAGGTCGTATCCCATATCCAGTTCAAGTCCGCTATCGTTTCCAACGTTCATTCTTATCCCTATATCAACCCTATCCTGCGCAGGTTTTACACCGTTTGTCTTAAACGCTGTTCCTCCGCCTGCAAAGGTCGATGTCGTTGCCACTTTCTCGGCTAGTGTGTCATAATACCACGTAGCACTTAAGCTTGGTTCAAACACGTACCCCGGCTTCTCAAATTTATATCCTATGTCAAACCCACAACCAACTTCAAGAACGTTATACTCTTGAGATCCAACATGCAGATTCAGATCTCCCGCATTGGTCTCATCATATTTTCCTTGATTTAGTAACATCCAGTTCACACCAACTTTTGGTGTAACTCTAAAATTATCAGCGAAGAAATCATACCCTGTCTCGGCAACAACTGCATATTGCTGACCCGTATAATCACTATCAGCCTTAACATTTGTTGACGCAAATTGTATTGTTCTTGCACTGTCATAAAAGTTGTAGCCAAAGTTAAACAAAGCATCTACATAAAAATTGTTATGAGTCCACTCTCCGTACGCGCCACACAACACTGCGTTAATATGGGTGTTGTCATTATTGTACGCATCATAATCAATATTCGCATAGCCCCATCCGCCCATAACACCAAGAACCAGACCTAAATCGTCAAAAGTTCTGTCATATCCCAACACAGCTCCCGTATTATAATCGCTATATCCCTCTATACCGCCTCTTTCTCTTTGTTTATCGTAGCCCACATAAGCCTTGCCCCACGCGGTGTTATTTCCATCAATACTATCACCCGTTGAAACACCTTTTTGTGTTTTTCCACCGCTATCTCTACTATCGAAAAGCCTAGAATTCACAATCTTGGCAACATTTCTAACAGTATCAAACGCTACCTGTTGTACTCCATAGCTTACGTTAGGATACATTTGATCTAAGGCCGTATTTGCCGCGGAATGGCTCAATCCTTCTAACTGTTGCATAACACTAAGCATTTTACCATCTCCTGCCGCGGCCTCTAGTGCTTCTGCTACATTTTTCTGGTTTCCGGTATCTGCCCAATCATTAATCCCGACTCTCGCTGCTATCAAGTTTACATCATTACCTAAAAGCTCTGCCGTAAATGAATAAAAATCGCAAGCGGCACCACCAAGTGTATCCGTTACTGTACCTGGAGCAACTCCTGCCGCCGCCGCGCCTCCATCATATAACGCGAACTTAGTCCCATCCGGAATGAATGCCCATCCTGTATCTCTAAACAATTCTATCGCTACTGTATCAGTAGCAGCAGTAGTCGACGCGCCTGTAAGAGCAAAATGTCCCCATTCCTTAACAACTCCTACACCCGCACCGTCAATAACTGTATTTATTGTTGTCCCTGTAGCAACGGCAGTGTTTGTTATGTCCCCGTTAACTGTTATCGTATCATCACCCACATCTATGGTCGCGTCATATGAGTTTACGTCATCAGCATAAACAACGTATCCACCTGCGGTTTCTAGTGTAACGGTTCCTGTGCTAGCCGCTCCTGCCTGTGTTCCAAAATTAACATTTGACAGATACGCGGCGGCTGTTCCCCAATGCTGTGCCGCGGTAAAATCTCCCAAAAGTGAAAGCCGTCCTGTTCCTGACCCTGCTACCCCGGAACCAGTTACAGTTCCTGTTATTGCTTTGGTGCTCGCTATCTGCACTTCACCATCAGCTGAATAATCAACATCTCCCGTTATCCCCTGGTTTAAAATAGCTTGTGCACCGCCCGCAACATTCATATGTAGATCTGTCGTTAATGTATTTATTGTTGCGACTGTTGCTGCCACGTCTACATAAACATCTGTCGCTGTTACTGCTCCTGTAAAGGTTGAAGTTGCTCCAACATTTACCCTCGTCGCGTCTATTGAACCGGTTACCGCAGTTGTACCGTTTATATCCAGCAGCCTTACCTCGACAAGTGCCGCCCCGATATCACCCGAAATCACGTTACCTGCTCCGTTTAACTCCAAGTTTCCTCTCCCACCAACACCGCTAGTATTTGTTACATCCGTTATCGTTGCCGTTCCTGTTACATCAAGAGTGCCGTCGGCACTAAAATCTAATGTTGTCGCGTCTAGTGTACCCGCTATTGTGCTTGTCGCTACGGCATCAACATCTACCGTTGTTGAATTGACCAAACCGCTGAACGTCGTTGCGGCTCCTACATTAGTCAATGTCGCGTAAGTATCACCTATTGTTGAAGTGCCGTCTATGACCAGTGTGCCGAACCTTAGATTAGCTCCTACCGCACCGACAGTTGTGATCGCATTCCCATTGGCATTGAGTTCCAAGGCACCTGCCCCATCTGCTCCGCTGGTGTTCGTTACCGCTGTTATCGTTGCTATTCCTGTTACCTCAAGGTCGCCGTCAGCACTAAAATCGACTGTTGTCGCGTCTAGCGTACCCGCTATTGTGCTTATCGCCGCGGCATCAACATCTACCGTTGTTGAATTGACCAACCCGCTGAACGTCGTCGCGGCACCGACATTAGTCAATGTCGCGTATGTAGCGCCTATTGTTGAAGTGCCGTCTATGTCCAGTGTCCCGAACCTTAAGTTAGCTCCTACCGCTCCGACAGTTGTGATCGCGTTGCCATCGGCATCCATCTCCAACGTACCTGCCCCGTCTGCTCCGCTGGTATTAGTAACCGCTGTCACTGTCGTTATTCCCGCCACTGTAAGATCCGCATTCGCGCTGTAATCTAATGTTGCCGCGTCTAGCGTCCCTGCTATTGTGCTTGTTGCTGCCGCGTCCATATCAACAGTTGTTGAATTTACCAACCCGCTGAACGTCGTTGCGGCTCCGACATTAGTCAATGTCGCGTAAGTTGCGCCTATTGTTGAGGTGCCGTCTATGTCAA
>CAYZXR010000069.1:0-2241 GCA_964482475.1 uncultured Planctomycetia bacterium
TGCTAATAAAATAGTAAAGAAAAGTGTATTGTCCTCATCTGCAAGAGAAGCCGCGAGAAAGGCGCGAGACCTCACACGCAGAAAAGGGATTCTTGAAAGCGGTTCTTTACCTGGAAAACTAGCTGATTGTTCTGAAAGAAGCGCGGAACTTACAGAACTTTATGTTGTTGAGGGAGACTCAGCCGGAGGTTCAGCAAAACAAGGAAGAGACAGAAGATACCAGGCCATACTTCCTCTAAAAGGAAAAATTCTCAACGTAGAAAAAGCCAGGACAGTTCAGGTCCTAAACAATGAAGAAATAAAAACGCTTATTATGGCGATTGGCGGAGGTGTCGGAGAAGACTTTAATGAGGAGAAGATAAGATATGGAAAAATAATCCTTATGTGTGACGCCGACGTTGATGGGTCTCACATAAGAACACTTCTTCTAACGTTTTTCTTTCGTCAGATGAAAAAGCTTCTGGAGAACGAACATGTCTATATTGCACAGCCGCCTCTGTTCCGAGTTAAAAAAGGAAAGAACGAACAATACCTTAGCACCGAGAAAGAAATGAAGGAGTTTTTGATAGACAGAGGGATAGAGGACCTGGAAGTGAAGAACGGGAAAGATAAAAAAGTCCTTACCGATGTAAAATTAAAAGAACTGTTAGGGGACATCCTTCAGCTAGAGAAGCTAACGAACGCAATCGAAAGACGGGGCATAAAGCTAAGCAAATACCTAAAAATGAGGGACAAAAAAACAAAAAAACTTCCTTTGTACAAAGTCACGTCCGAAGGAGAAGCCAAATATCTGTATACCGACGATGAGCTTGCCAATATGAAGGTGGTCGGGGGAGAGAAAGAACTAAAGATGGAGGGCGAGGAAAACAACGGGACAGAAGATGGGCCATCTGTTGACGTCCAGGAATTTTACGAGGCGAGAAAACTAGAAAAGATAACGCAAGCGATTGACAAGGTCGGACTAGACGCGGCCGACTATGAGGTGCTTGAAGAAGAAGTAGTAGAGCAACTGGGCGGGAAAAAAGAAAAAAAGAAGAAGCCACTTCTCACTATCAACAGCGGGAAGGAAATCTTTTCTTTAAAAGAACTTCTTGAGCATGTGCTGGAAGAAGGCGGGAAGGGCATGACCATACAGAGGTATAAAGGTCTTGGAGAAATGAATCCCGAACAATTGTGGACAACAACAATGGATCCCGACAAAAGGACCTTGCAAAAAGTAACCATAGATGACGCTGTTGTGGCCGACGAGATGTTTACTGTGCTTATGGGGGACAATGTGGAATCGAGAAGGGCGTTTATTATAGCGCATGCCGGAGAAGTAAAGAACTTGGACGTATAAAGCGCGGCGGTTGCCGGGAACAGGAGAAAAATGTATACAAGAAACGAAAAAATAATACCTATCCATATCGAAGATGAAATGAAGGAGTCTTATATCACGTACGCGATGAGCGTTATCGTGGGAAGAGCCCTGCCGGATGTCAGGGACGGACTTAAGCCGGTGCATAGACGAATTCTTTATGCTATGAAAGACATGGGCATAGTCCACAATAAGTCACATAAAAAATGCGCCAGAATCGTTGGTGAAGTTTTAGGTAAGTATCACCCGCACGGTGATTCAGCTGTGTACGACTCACTTGTGAGAATGGTTCAGAGCTTTTCTCTAAGATATCCGCTAGTGGATGGACAGGGAAACTTTGGATCAATTGACGGAGATTCAGCGGCCGCTATGAGATATACCGAGGCGCGCCTTCAAAAAATAACAAGCAGTCTTCTGCAAGACCTCGAAAAAAAGACGGTAGAATGGCAGCCCAACTTTGACGGGTCGCTAAAAGAACCGAAAGTCCTCCCGTCAGTCTTACCGAATCTTTTATTGAACGGGGCCAGCGGAATTGCCGTTGGCATGGCAACCAATATTCCGCCGCACAACCTTACGGAGATAGTGGACGCTATGTGTCACGTTATAGACAATCCGGAATGCTCGGTAGACGACTTGATAAAGATCGTTACCGGCCCGGATTTCCCAACGGGCGCGCTTATCTGCGGGAAAGAAGAGATTGTCAGGGCATACAGAACAGGAAGAGGAAGCATAAAAATGCATGCCAGGATGCATGTAGAACAAAAAAAGAACGACAGAGAAAGTATTGTTGTTACAGAGATACCGTATCAAGCGAATAAAAGCAGGATGGTTACTGCCATAGTGAAATTGGTAAGAACAAAAAAAGTGGAAGGGATCTCTGACAT
>CAYZXR010000069.1:2341-4103 GCA_964482475.1 uncultured Planctomycetia bacterium
AAGCGAACAAAAGGAAGGCCTATCGTTAATCTTATCGGGCTTACCGACAACGAACAAGTGACAGCGGTTGTTCCGGTAAGAGAATTTACAGAGGGCAGATTTGTTGTAATGGCAACCGCGAGCGGGAAGATCAAAAAAACACCGCTAACAGCATTTAGAAATCCCAGGAAAGCCGGTATTATTGCCATAACGCTGGACAAAGGAGATACTTTGATCGGATCGCTTCTTTCGGACGGCGAAGACGAAGTTTGCCTGGCGACCAAAGAGGGCAAGGCTATTAGATTTCGTGAAAAGGATATCCGGGCTATGGGACGCGGAGCGCAGGGGGTTAAAGGAATAAGACTAAAGAAAGACGATCAAGTTGTCGGTATGGTCAAAGTTGCCGCAGAAGGTGCTATTTTAACCGTGACTCGTAACGGATTCGGAAAAAGAACAGAGTTTTCAGAATATCGGTTGCAGTCTCGAGGCGGGAGTGGCATCATAAACATGAAGATAGTAGAAAAAAACGGACCCGTAGTCGGGATAAAAGCCGCACGGGAAGAAAATGAAGTTATGCTGATTTCCAAAGTCGGGATGGTTGTAAGAGTCCCGGTAGCGGGAATAAGCAAGATCGGAAGATCCACGCAAGGCGTTCGGGTAATAAGACTTAACGCAAATGACGAGCTAATAAGTGTGGCTAATGTTATCACCAAGGAAGAAGAAGGCGAGACAGAGTAAAAAAGAGTTGCAAAAAGATAGCCATTTTTGTAGAATATGCCACTTAAATATAGCGAAGAGGATGTTTACAGTGCGACCCCATCGTCTAGCCTGGTCAGGACATCAGATTTTCATTCTGACGACCGGGGTTCGAATCCCCGTGGGGTCGCCAATAAATCAAAAGCTGTCAGAAATAAGCTGTCGGCAAGATAGTAGGGGCGGGTTTTCAACCCGCCCTTGATTTTTTTAAACAGCAACCAAAACACAAAAATATGGACATCGAAAAACTGTGGGAAAAAGCTAAAGAAAAAACGGAAGTTGTCAGAGGCAGAGTGAAAGGTCTTTCGGCGGTAAGCCTTACAGCCGTGCCGTATATTTTTCTTGCCGAATCTTCTGTGAATGAAGGCAACACGGTGGTACGCAAAGGAAAAATTATTGTTGAAAAACCGCTGATCGTTTTGCCGCAGGACTCTCCTCAATTTGATGGTTTTGATTTTGAGGAAGAACTAGGTCTCAGCCAAGAATTGATTCAGACATTTCTTTTGATGAGAGGGATAAGATTTCCGTCAATGAAATATAATAACAAAATATTTGATCTGGAAGTAGACGAATCTTCACTTTCTAAGTGTGTCGAAAAACATAAGAAAGGCCTAGAGAGAGAAGAGAACGTAACCACCGCGCTTGTTCTGGGACCTGAGGATTGCTGGCAGTTGTCGCTGTTGATCTATGTAGCCTCGCTTGCCGGGAGATGCGCTCGAGCGGACATTATGAAGCTGATGAACGGGTTATATCGAGAAGAGGAGTAGTACGGGATTATGTGTGGAATTATCGGATATACAGGACATAGAAACGCGAGAACGGTGCTTATCAGAGGACTTTCACGACTAGAGTACCGGGGATATGATTCCGCGGGAGTCGCCATTGTCGCGAACGGGAAGATACAGATAGAGAAAAAGCAGGGGAAGCTTTCGGTTTTAACAGAAACCCTCAAGAAGCGGCCACTTAAAGGAACGTCGGGAATAGGACATACTCGATGGGCGACACACGGCATTCCGAGCAACGCGAA
>CAYZXR010000069.1:4203-6104 GCA_964482475.1 uncultured Planctomycetia bacterium
CCGTTGATAGCGGGAGTGGGAGACGGAGAGTTTTTTATTGCCAGTGATATTCCTGCTATCCTGGAATACACCAAAAAAGTGATATATCTGGGGAACGATGAAGTTATCGACCTCAAAGAGGAAGGCATTACGATATATAATTCTCACGGAAAAAAAGAGAAAAGAAAACCCGTAACAATCAAGTGGGACATAAAACAGGCAGAAAAGGATGGGTATAAACACTTTATGCTCAAAGAGATCTTTGAACAACCAGAAATACTTCGTGGGATATTCAATAAGAGAATCAAGAAAGGGAAAGCACACTTCGAAGAGCTCTCCATCACCAAAAAAGCACTGAAGAAAATAAAAAAAATAGTCATTGTGGCATGTGGAACGGCCTACCACGCGGGTATGACGGGAAAATATATTCTAGAGAAAGTAGCGAAAATACCTGTTTGGGTAGACCAGGCAAGCGAGTTCAGGTATCGTGATCCGTTGGTGGGGAAAGACACCCTGGTAATAGCTATCTCTCAATCCGGAGAGACAGCGGATACTTTAGCCGGCGTTAGAGAAGCGAAAAAAAGAGGCGCGATAGTAATCGCGATATGCAATGTTGTGGATAGCTCCATCGCTAGGGAGGCGCATGGGGTGATTTATACGTATGCCGGACCCGAGATAGCGGTTGCTTCAACAAAAGCCTATACAGCACAAATAGCAAACTTATATTTGTTTACATATTATCTGGCTTCGACCAGGGGTGTTGATGGATTAAACGAAAAAGCATTTTTTGCCGCTTTAAAAAAAGTTCCCGGATACGCGAAAAGCCTTCTGGCTCAATATCAATCAAAAAAGAATAAGATTGCCAGATATGCCGCGAAATTTCACGAATATTATCTCGCGAGAAACAACAAAAGCTGTTTTCTTTATCTTGCAAGGAACATTAATTATCCTAACGCGCTTGAAGGCGCGCTGAAACTCAAGGAGATCTCGTATATTAGCGCCGAAGGTTATCCTGCCGGAGAAATGAAGCACGGACCTATCGCCTTGATAGATGAGAATCCCTGGGTGGTTTGCGTAGCGACAGCGGCTGACACGCACGACAAGATGGTATCCAACATCCAGGAAATAAAGGCCAGAGGCGGTATTATAATCGCGATTATTTCCGAGGGTGACACGTTGAGTGAAGACAAAAGTATCAATTACGCCATTGAAGTGCCGCGCGTCCCGGAAATATTATCGCCGTTGCTTGTGATTATACCGCTTCAACTTTTGGCATATTATGTAGCCGGTGAGTTTGGGTATGACATCGACCAGCCACGCAACCTGGCCAAATCAGTAACAGTGGAATAGCCGCTTAGGGAGGTATCTGATAGTTATGGCCGGCATCTTATCGATTGTTAGCACTCCAATAGGGAACTTAGAAGACATTACGTTACGCGCGATACGGACGCTGAAAGAAGTGGACATTATCGCGGCTGAGGACACAAGGCGAGCGAAGATACTACTTAACACATACGGAATAGATACCGCGTTAACCAGCTTTCACGCACATAACAATCGACATAAGGCCCGTATTATAATAAAAATGCTGAAAGACGGCAAAAACGTGGCGCTTGTGTCAGACTCCGGAACACCGGGGATATCGGATCCGGGACATGTCCTGATAAGAGGATGCATAGAAGAGGGTCTTACGATTACAGCAATGCCCGGAGCGACGGCGCTTGTCGACGCGCTTGTTTTGTCCGGAAAACCAACAAATAAGTTTGTTTTTGAAGGATTTCTGTCCAATAAGGGTGCCAGAAGAAAAAAACAACTAAAAGAACTATTGAGTGAAGACAGAACGGTGGTAGTTTATGAGTCGCCTCACAGGATCGAGAAGCTGCTTAAAGATGTTTGTGACCTCGAGGCGGAAAGAGAAGTCG
>CAYZXR010000070.1:0-1130 GCA_964482475.1 uncultured Planctomycetia bacterium
GCCCATAAATCGATAAACCCTTTTGCCAATGACTGATCAAACACGTCACCCTCACCATATGTCGCCAATTCCTCTTTATAACGAGAATATTTACTATTTCGGCCGCAAACGGTAACCTTCCCTTTGTACAATTTAAGTTTCACTTCACCTGAGACCTTTTCCTGTGTGATATCCACAAAAGCATCAAGCGCCTTTTTGAGTGGTGTAAACCACAATCCGTAATACACAAGTTCAGAATAACGGTCTGACACACCTTTTTTATATCGCCGAGTTTCTCTGTCAAGCACCAGTTCTTCCAAAGCGGTGTGCGCCGCATACAGCATCTCGGAAGCCGGCGCTTCGTATATCTCACGGGATTTGATCCCTACAAGTCTATCCTCCACCATGTCCACTCTTCCTACCCCGTGTTTGCCTCCAATTTTATTAAGTTTCTTTATAAGCTCAACCGGAGCATACTTATTGTCGTTTATCGCAACCGGTATCCCTTTGCTGAATTTCAACGTAACATATTCCGACTTATTAGGAGCTTTCTCCGGTGTCGAAACGGAAATATATGTATCATCTTTAGGAGCAACATTCGGGTCTTCCAAATCTCCACCCTCGACACTAATACCCCAAAGATTATTGTCTATACTGTAAAGCTTCTTTTTCGTCTGTTCAATAGGTATTTTGTGCTTTTTCGCGTAATCGATTTCCTGTTCACGGGTCTTAAGCTCCCACTCACGAACCGGTGCGAAAACCTTCAGTCCCGGAGCCTTAACATGGAACGTAACTTCAAAACGAACCTGATCGTTACCTTTTCCGGTACAACCATGGGCCATACAATCAGCTTTCTCCTTTTTAGCAACTTTTACCATTGCCTCAGCTATCAGCGGTCTGGAAAGAGCAGTGGCCAAATTATATTTACCCTGATATAACGCGCCGGCTTTCAAAGTCGGAAATATATAATCCGTCACTAACTCTTTTTTAAGATCGCCTACCAAACATTTTGCCGCGCCGATCTTGAATGCCCGTTTTTGAGCGCTTTCAACGTCACCACCCTGCCCGACATCACCCATATAGCAGATGACTTCATACCCTTTGTCCATTAACCATTTTATGGCTACGGAAGTATCCAACCCTCCGGAATA
>CAYZXR010000070.1:1230-5710 GCA_964482475.1 uncultured Planctomycetia bacterium
ATCGCCTTTTGAACATGCATCCGGTTCTCCGCCTGATCATATACGATCGAATTCTTTCCATCCACTACATCTGTGATCTCTTCGCCACGATGCGCGGGCAGGCAATGCATAATAAAAGCATCGGCGCTAGCATTTTTCATCAAAGTTTCATTGATCTGAAATCCATTAAAATCCAAAAGACGCTTTTGTTTTTCTTCTTCCTGTCCCATACTAACCCAGACATCTGTATACACTACATCAGCGCCACGAACCGCGGCAAGTGGATCGTTAGAAATATCTATATTCGCTCCGCTTTTTTTCGCGGCGCATACAGCTTTTTCTACTACTTCCCGTGTAGGCTCGTACCCTTTAGGAGTAGCAACACTGACATTTAATCCGGTCTTGGCCGCTATCATAAGTAATGAATTAAGAACATTATTTCCATCCCCCACATATGCCAGTTTGACCTTCTTTAGCGATCTAAACTTTTCCTTTATAGTAAAAAGATCACTTAATGCCTGGCACGGATGCGCCAGGTCAGAAAGACCGTTAATGACCGGAACACTTGAATAACGTGCGAGAGTTAAAATATCATCATGTGAAAAAACACGTGCTACTATCGCGTCAACATATCGGGATACAACACAAGCAACATCTTTGACAGGTTCGCGAACCCCCATGCTTATCTCATCCGGACTAAGATATAGTGTATACCCGCCAAGATGCGTCATCGCAACTTCAAAAGATATCCGTGTTCTGGTAGATGGCTTCTGAAACAAAAGAGCCAAAGTCTTATTAGCCAAAGCCTTTTTCCGCATAAATGGATATTTTTTTAGTTTCCCCGCAAGTTTCATGATCTCTGAAATCTCTTTTGGGCTAAGCGAATCTACCAAAATTATATTCTTATCCATTATATTCTCTCCAATGCTATTGTCAGTTTATCTATTGCTATATCTATCTCTTCCTTACCAACTGTCATAGGCGGCATAACACGCAGTATGTTCTTCTGCGTACAATTTATCAATAGCCCCTCTTTTACACATTCTTCAGTGATAGCTGAAGCGTCTTCAACGTCCAGCTCAACCCCTATCATGAGCCCTTTCCCTTTTATTTTTTTAATTATCGGGTTCTTCCCTCTCAACTCTTCAAACTTCGAAACAAGATACTCCCCCATCTTAATAGCGTTGTCCAGCAATCCTTCGTCTTCAATGGCCTCAAAAACCCCAAGCGCGGCGGAACAAACTATCGGGCTACCACCAAAGGTTGTAGCATGAGAGCCAGGCGATAATATGTCTTTATGTTTATCCTTCACAACCAATGCTCCTATCGGCATACCTCCCCCAAGAGCTTTAGCCAACGTCATAACATCCGGCTCCATACCAAAATGACTATAGGCAAACATTTTACCGGTACGCCCCATTCCAGTCTGAACCTCATCCACGATAAGAAGTATATCCTTCTCCTGGCAGATAGTACTAATCACTTTCATATATTCCGAATCAGCAACATTGATCCCGCCTTCCCCCTGTATGGGTTCCAGCATTATTGCCACTGTCTTCTCTGTCACAGCGTTCTTTAGCGCCTCAATATCATTAAAAGGAACATGTTTAAATCCTTCAACTAAAGGTTGAAACCCTGTTTTCACCTTATCTTGCCCGGTAGCCGTTAAAGTAGCGAGCGTGCGGCCATGAAAGGATTTTTCCATAGTTATTATCTCATACCGATCTGGATTGCCATACCGCCGCGCCAACTTTATAGCACCTTCATTCGCTTCAGCTCCGCTATTAGCGAAAAAGACCTTCCCTGGAAACGAATACTCAATTATCTTTTTTGCTAAACAAGGCTGAACATCACTATAAAAATTATTGGATATATGCAATATTCTTTCCATCTGTTTCTTCATATTACCAATAACTTTTGGATGGCGATGACCTATACCACTTACGGCCCAGCCCGGGAAAAAATCAAGATACTTTTTTCCATTGATATCCTCTACCCAAAGACCGTCCGCCGCGACAAGACAAAGATCCTGACGCGTATACGTAGAAAGAATAAAATCATCATACATTTTTTTAATTTCAGTAAAATCCATATTTTGTCTCATTTTGTTATCTCGGTACCTATTCCTGTATCAGTAAAAATTTCCAAAAGAAGAGCGTGCTGTAAACTCGCGCTTACTATGTGAGCCTTTCTTACTCCGCCCTCAATAGCATGCAAACAAGCAGTAACTTTAGGAAGCATCCCTCCTGCAATTACACCTTCGCCGATCAAAGCCTTTACCTTCTCAAATGTGAGCGAATGATACAAAGATCCCGGCTCATCTTTTTCTTTCATAACCCCCACCACATTGGTCATTAAAACAAATTTTTCAGCATCAAGCGCTACCGCAAGATTACTAGCGGTCTCATCGGCATTTATATTGTAAGGTTTACCATCAACACCTTTACCCACCGGACATATAACCGGTATAACATTTGTCTCAGTTAATCGTTTGATAACTGTCGTATCGATTGACTCAACTTTTCCTACATATCCAAGATTCTGTGACGCTTCGCGAGGAGTCACCTGAATCATATTGTTTTCCTTTCCGCTAAGACCGCATGCTTTCACGCCATGTGAATTTATCTCGTCCACAAGATTGCTGTTTATACCGGTAAGTACCGCGTCAACGATAACCATGGATTTTTCGCATGTAACGCGAAGTCCATCAATAAATTTGGTCTCGATTGATTCCTCTTTCAATCGTTTACTTATATCCGGGCCGCCTCCATGCACAATAACAGGTTTCATGCCGGCATATCTCATAAACACGATATCCTGCAGAACACGACTCCGAACTTCTTTATCATGCAAATAACTGCCGCCGTATTTTATCACGACCACTTTATTGAAAAACTTTTTTATATACGGCAAAGCTTCAATAAGCACCGCACTCTTTTTGATCGCCTCTTCCATCATCTCTCCGTTATGACTAAATTAAGTCGTATAGAACGAATTTATGGTAATGTATTTTTTTGATATATCACAAGTGTACATCGTCGCTTCCGCGTTACCACGATGTAAACACACTTCTATGCTAACATCCTTGCCCTTGAATACTTTTTTAATGTTCTTTCCCGTTGGAGACACAGCTCGCCCCTTTTTAAAAAATACCACTCCGTCCAGAATTATATCTATCTTGTCCGGATCGAATTTTATGCCGCTAGATCCAACGGATGAGGCTACTCGTCCCCAATTCGGATCGCCTCCGCAAACAGCACATTTTGTCAATAACGAATCCGCTATAGCTCGTGCTGCTTTACGTGCCTCAATCATTGTCTTAGCGCCTTTCACGGTCACCTGTACCAGCTTACTGGCTCCTTCTCCATCACGAACGATCATTTTGGACAGATCTAACATGACTTCTTCAAGATTCTGCTGAAAGACATTGTAAGTTTTACCACTACCTTTTATCGTTCGATTCCCTGCCTCGCCATTGGCAAGCACCATAACAGTATCGTTGGTGCTCATGTCTCCATCCACCGTTATTGAATTAAATGAATCCTTATTGCCCTTTTGAAGTGCTTTCTTCAGGGCTACATGAGAAATCGCGGCATCGGTCATCACATAACAAAGCATCGTCGCCATATTGGGCTCAATCATTCCAGCCCCTTTTGCCACTCCAACCATGGTGATCTTCTTCCCATCTAATGAAAACGCTCGGGTTGAGATCTTATAAAAACGATCCGTCGTCATAATACCTTCGGCTGCATGAATAAGCCCGTCAGAAGAAAGGCCTCTCACAAGTTTAGGTATACCGGAGACAACCGGCTTCATATCCATGGGCTTCCCGATAACGCCAGTTGATGAGACTACAACTGAGTCCTCTGAAATATCCAAGGTTACGGCTGATAATTTCGCCATCTTTTGGGCGTCTTTTATCCCGCGTTTACCGGTCATACAATTAGCGTTTCCAGAATTTACAATTATAGCCCGAATGTTTTTACTATTCTTATTTAGAACCTGTTCAGCTAAAACCAACGGAGCGGCCTTCACCACATTAGTAGTAAAAAGAGCGGCACATTTACATTTCGTCTCAGAATAAAAAAGAGATAGATCCTTACGCTTCTTTTTCAATCCGCAATGAATGCCGTTAGCTAAAAAACCTTTAGGTAGCTTTATTCCGATCATAATATCTACTCTCTTTTTACACAAGTCCCAATTTCTCATCCATCCCGAACATAATATTCATATTCTGAACGGCTTGTCCACTTGCTCCCTTCAACAGGTTATCGATTACCGACACTATCGTGACAATGCCGCCTGATACATTAATTCCGATATCACAAAAATTAGTCCCCGCAACATCCGATATCTGCGGTAACCCACTATCCGGTGCCATCACTCGAACAAAATGTTCTTTACCATAGTAATCCGAGTAAAGCTTGTACAATTCGTCCACACACGGCAGATCTTTAGCCTGCATATATATCGTCGATAGAATCCCACGTCTTATCGGCAT
>CAYZXR010000071.1:0-5704 GCA_964482475.1 uncultured Planctomycetia bacterium
TAATCAATAAGGTCCTGTTTCGTAACGTTTTCACCGGTCACGGTAATAATAACACGATCAGCACCTACAACATTGATCTCTCCTGAGGCTTGATCCGGGGTGTACTTAACAATAGCCTTCTGTCCCTTTATCTCCTCCATCCTTCCGCCGCTCGCGGTAACAAAGAGAGGATTCGTGAACATCATCATAACACCTCTCAGCATGGGCGCGTCAGCTACTATTTTGACCGTAATAAGTGATGTTTCTTTACTGTACTGTCTCTCAGCTGTGATCCCTCCGCCAAGCATTAAAACACTGATAGTCTGTGACGATGAAACATCCGCTGTCCAACCTTCTAGTGCCGACGGTAGACAAGCCTTTAACTTATCACCTTTTTTCTGACGGATCATCTGTACGGCGTAGTCCAATTTTTCCGCGGCCGTGGCATAGTCGCCTTTTCGATACTCTATGAGCGCGCCTCTAACCGCGCTGGTCACTTCATCGGCGCTTACCGGGGTCGACATTGCCGCAATGCATAAAAAAGCAATAGCCGTTATCCAAGCTTTACCTGTTTTCATTTTTCCTCCCTGTCTATTCACCAATAAGATCTTTTATAGTCTGAATTAACTCTTCAGGTTCAAAGGGTTTGCACATATACCCGCTCACACCTATATTTTCCGCTTCGTCTTTTACCATTTGTTCTGTCGAGGCCGTCATAATAAGAACAGGAGTTGTTTTGTTGGGCCCACCGTTTCTAATTTCTTTTAGGATAGAAAAGCCCCCTCCCCCCGGAACCGCAAGATCCAACGTGATAAGGTCGGCTTCTTCCCTTTGCACTAATCCGATACCAGATGCGGTATCATATGCGGTCTTTACTTGATATCCACATTTCTCTAAAAGATTTTTTAAGCTATCCGCCAATTCTACTTCGTCTTCTACTATGAGTATTCGTTTACTTTGTTTTTCTCCCATCTTCTGTCTCCTTTTCTTTTTTAGGATCAAACGGTAAAACAACGATCAGCTTAGAACCTTTGCCAAGTTGACTTTCCGCCCATATTTTCCCGCCGTGAAGCTCAACAATGTTCTTTGAAATAGCCAATCCGAGACCTATTCCTTCCTTCTTCGATCCAAGCCTTTCAAATTTGTCGAATATTTTGCCAACTTTATTTTGCGGCATACCCACGCCGTTATCTTCACACTCAATCCTCACCCCGGTGGCCTCCTTAACAACCCGGAAACTTATTGCCCCTTTTTCCGCGGTATATTTTATGGCGTTACTCAGCAAGTTATTCATCACCTGTAATATCTTTCCTTCATCACAACGGATCTTTCGAACATCCTTGTCAACACTTGTAGCGATCTTTATGCTCTTTTTGTTGAGAAGAACCTCGTTTTCTCTCACAAGATTTTCGACCATCACAACCACATCATACTCTTCTATCTCAGCCGTAACCATGCCCGCTTCTATCTTGTACAAATCCAAAAGATCCTCCGCAAGTCTGCTAATGCGTTTGATCGTACTGTAACAAGTGTCCAAAATCTTTTTTTGTTCTTTTGTTACTTCTCCCGCCAGCCCCTTGTCTATCGTAAACAAGTTCGTCCTTAGAATCGTAAGCGGATTCCTTACCTCATGCGATACTGCTGATACAAACAAAGTTTTTAACTCGTCACTTTTTTTAACCTGAAGCGCATAATAGATTATTCTGTCCAAAATATGCGTTATGATGCGATAGCCCAGATAATATCCGAGTATGGCAACAGCAAGAGTAATAGACAATATGCCTCCCACTTTCCCCGTCAGTATTTCAATCCCGAAGAACTCCGTAACAAGCAAGTAAAAGAAAATAAGAAAGGGAATGACTGTCATCAACGCAAATGCTACATTGAATCCTCTGTATGGATTCTCGTGCAAATCGTGTTCCACTAACAACAGGTTTCTTTCTTCCCCACTTCTCTTTTGTATCATGATCCTCCATTATTGCTTCGGTTGATCTCCAAAAGCTTTTGTATCACTTTTTCTTAATTCATTTTTTTTAAATACTTAAAGTATTCACTGTCCGTTGTAAGAAGTATCGTAGTTCCCGCCCCCATGGTTCCTCTATATGTTTCCATGCTTTTCGTGAAATCATAAAAATCGGGGTCATTGTTATAAGCCTCGGCATATGTAATCGTTGCCTTAGCATCAGCTTCTCCCCTGAGGGTTTGCGCTGTTTTATACGCTTCTGAGGTAATGCTCTTCAGCTCTTTTTCCATTCTTCCTTTTATCTCAGCGCTTTTTCCTCGTCCTTCAGACCGGTATTCCTCCGCGGCACGTTTTCTTTCCGAGATCATCCGCTCATAAACTTTTTGTCTGACATTTTCGACATAGCCTATGCGCTTAATCCTAACATCCACCAATTCGATCCCATATTGTGGAGCCAGTTTCTGAGCTCTTAAAAGGATCTCCGCCTCCATGGTTTGCCGGCCTTCTTTTATATGAGCTAATGCTTCTTCGGCAAAAGAAGCAATGGCCACGTTATCTTCCTCATCGAGAACTCTATTGCTATCCCGGATAACCTCAACAAGAGGTCTCTTAGTAATGACGTCTCTAGTCGCGGAATTGATGATGTCATCTAATCTGCTATACGCCCCTCTTTCACTACCTACAGACTGAAGAAATCTTAACGCATCATCTATCTTCCATCTTGCGGTTGTATCTACCCAAATATATTTTTTATCCCTTGTTGGAATCTGATTCGGGTCTCCATCCTGCACAAGAAGCCTCTTATCAAAATAGTGAACCTGTTGTATTATAGGCACCTTAAAATGCAATCCGGCTACTGTGATCGGATCACCGACCGGTTTCCCGAATTGCGTTATTACAACCTGATTGATTTCTGAAACAACGTATACCGCTCCGGTAAGGAACCCCACAGTAACAACTATAAAGAGCGAAATTACTATTCTGATCATATTTTTCATTTCTGGGCCCCTCCCTGTTTATCCAAATCCAGCAACGGCAATATGGTTTTTTGCTGCGGATCTATAAGATATTTTTTTTCCACCCCAGACATGACGTCTGACATAGTTTCCAGATACACTCTTTTTTTAGTGATCTCAGGTGCTTTGTTATACTCATACCAGGTTGCCATAAATCGCGACGCGTCTCCCTCCGCACGATTAATCTTATCAAGCGCATATCCTTCCGCTTGACTGATCGTCCTTTGTGCCTCTCCCTTTGCCCTGGGAATAACCTTGTTATACGCCTCCCAGGCTTCGTTTATCATCCTTTCCTTTTCCTGTTTAGCTTCATTAACCTCATTAAACGCCGGTTTTACTTTGTCCGGAGGGTTCACATCCAGAAGTTTGACTGTAACGATGTCAATTCCGGTATCATACGCGTCAAGCAAGACTTGCAACTCTATCTGAGCCTCGTGGTCGATCTCCTCTCTTTTTGTCGTGAGCAGTTCGTCTACCCTATAATCTCCACATAACCGACTCATTACCACTTCGGCCATATCGCGTACATTTTCTCTCGGGTTGCGTGTCGCGAATAAAAGCTTCACGGGATCTTTAACCTTAAACTGTACGATCCACCTGACGTCAAGAATGTTAAGGTCTCCCGTCAGCATTAATGATTCTTCCAAATATTGCCTTGATGAATATCTGGTCTTCACTCCGGCAAGAACTGTTCTAAACCCAAATTCTTCTTTGAATATCTTCCGAACCTTGACTGGTGTAGCTTTTTCAACACCGAATGGAATTTTTGCATGCAATCCCGGACCGGCCGTTCGAACATATTTGCCAAATCTTTGAATCACACCTACTTCATCGGGCCCAATTGAATAGATCAAGCTTTTTAAAGCAAAGATCGCTATGAACACCACTACGACAACGGGAAGATACTTCCCATAATCTTGTCCTACTTTACTTACACGCTTAGACCCTTCCTTAAAAAGATCTTCAGGCGTTCTGAAATCTTCCATACCTCTTCCTCCCTTAACTGCCGTCTTGCATTAAACAACTCCGAAATACGGCGTTATTCTGCCACAGCACTGGTTATACAGTCTAATCTGAAATTCCGTTCCTCTTCTCTCAGGTGACAATATGCTATCACATATAATTTGTCATAGCCTTTTTTGATCTTTCTGGGAGCTATAACACGATCAGTAACTTTGTTATTCCAAATAGACTTGTAGGTTATCTTCAATCGCCCTTTATCTTGTATCGCGCTTTCCAGTCTCTCAAGAATGTCTCTATCATATAGCTCTATATTTTCTCCGCGCGTTAGAGCCGGCTCCATAACCTCTTCAACGTTCACTACATTGCTTTCTTTTAGAATATCTAGCTCCTTTTGAAATATCTTCGTTGTCATAACAGCGTCGGAAAGAGCCCTGTGCTCACCGTCGGTGCTAATCCCAAGAGATTCTGATAAACGTCCAAGATTATATTTTGTTTGTCCCGGAAATAATTTTCTCGCCAGTTTCAGGGCGTCTATTGTGTGAAAATCTCGTAATACGTAATCTCGATATCCGAGAGCTTTTTCTATAAACCCAAGATCAAATCCGGCATTATAAGCAACAAGAACCGTTCCATTCATGAATTCCAGAAAATCTGTGATCACTTCCTCTATCTTTGGCTGGCCGGCAAGCATTTCAGGAATGATCTGATTTACTTTAAACGCGCCAAGAGATATGCACCTCTCCGGATCAACCATAACATGAAATGTCTCTTGTTTTCCGTCAGGTCTTAATTTCACCGCTCCTATCTCGCATATCTTGTCGCCCGCATAAGGATATAGTCCGGTTGTCTCTACGTCGAATATTGTATATGTCGTCTCATCTAACCGCATAAACTTGTTATTTCCTCTTCTTTTTTTTTGGTTCTTTTGTCGCCATAGGTATCCTGTCCACCTGCATGGCCTCCGGGATCTCTTTCTCTCCGGCTACACCTAATTCCTGAAACTTTTTCACGCTCACCATTACCCTGCTATCTAAAGACCTCATCATGTTGTTAAAAGAATCTACCGACTGCGCAAGAGAACTTCCCGTTTTATTCGCGTGTTCCAAGAACGGTTGAAATCTGTTATACAATTCTCTACCGAGTTTCGCGATCTCCCGGGAATTTTTCTCAACCTGTTCCTGCCTCCATCCGTACGCAATAGCTCGCAGAAGCGCAATAAGAGTTGTTGGTGTCGCGATAATAACGCCTTTTTCCATGCCGTCCTCAATAAGTGTAATATCTTCTTCTACCGCTACGCTCAGAAAAGATTCTCCCGGAATAAACATTACGACAAATTCCGGAGCTTGTTCAAATTGATCCCAGTACGCTTTATTGGATAGATCCTTCATATGTTTTCTTACTTGTCTAGCGTGTCGGGTAAAACATTCTTTGCGAGTATCTTCTGTCTCGGCGGAAAGCGCGTCAATGTACGCGTCCAAGGATACCTTGCTATCAACGACAATTTCTCTACCGGCAGGCAAATGTACTACCATGTCCGGTCTAACTCGACCCTCGGGAGTATCTCGAGACACCTGTTCCGTATAATCACAGTGATTGATCATACCCGCGAGTTCCGCAACTCTCTTAAGCGTTACTTCTCCCCAACGCCCTCTGACTTCAGGTCTGCGCAAGGCCGATACCAGATTTCCGGTCTCTCTCTGTAAGAGCTGTTGTGACTCTACCAAAGACCGCACCTGGTTATCCATGCTTGTATATGCCTCAGTCCTTTTTATCTCCAGGTCTT
>CAYZXR010000072.1:0-5685 GCA_964482475.1 uncultured Planctomycetia bacterium
ATTGCCCTAAAAAACTTCCTTTAGCCATAAAAATGTTGATCTACGGGTTCCATTTCCGCCAATGCGTCGCAACGGTATAATGGCAGTATAATTGTACCGTTTGCGAAATCAGCTTTGCGAGTGTCCCCATTTTCAAGATTAAAAGTGTCCCCGGTGAAATCATGTATTTTTACACAAAGCGGGAACTTGCGTTGGAGCCAAGCAAGAGCCACAGGATTCGGTGCCACCATCTTTCATCTTTAAACACATGCCCAGAAGGAGTTTTTCACAATTTAGAGATATAAAAAATCCGTTGCAAGATGTTTCACCTGCAACGGATTCAATGATGGCGACTATTTTATAGTAAATCGAACACCGTCTCAACAATAGGTCTTCTTTATGCCATACTGCCAAACATTTTAAGGACTTCCATCTTCTCATAAAGCGTGTTGATGAGTTTCAGTGCTATCCCCTCTAATGTTTTTTTCACCCTGTCCACCGCCTTTTCAGCCGTTTCATCCTTTTTGGTATCCAAGTTGTCCAGTATGGCGTTAAGTTCTTTATCCGTAACGTTTTTATCGGCCATCGGCTTTAACATTGTTTTCAGCTGTTCTCTCATTTTGTCGTAACGCTCTTTCTCGTCAGAATCAAGCATCCTTGCCTGGAGCGCCACGAATAGCGCTTTTATCTGATACGCGAAAATAGCTTGATCTGAGATCTTCTTGGCCGATGTAAGCTTGGTAGGTATCTCCATATTAAGTACTCTTACATCTCGCATATTCGCGCCGTGATAATTGATATCTTCTTTTATGGAAGCGTATAAATTGTTGAGTTCTGATCCCGACGCGATAACTATATATTCGTATCCATCCTCTTTCTTTGCAAGATGCTTCAAAATACTTTTGATTGTACACACTTTGGCTTTTACATTGCCGTCCTTTTTCTCCGTCTTTATTTTGGAATTGATCCTGCGTATGACCCTCTTGACATCTTTAGTCAATCTCACGCCTTCGATCGTAACGTCAGAATCACTGGCTATCAGTATCTGTGCCTTCCGGCTCTGCATGCTCTGAAGCGTCGCCCATAAAGCTGTCATATCCTTATCTGAGGGCTTAACTGATGCGCCGGGACCTTTACCGGTCAATAGATTCATGAAATACGCTCCTAGGCTTTCAGCGGCTTCATTGTCTTTAGGCGTTATCTCGCTGCTAAAAATCCTCGTACTTCCACCCATATCCCCGATCTTTCCGTCACCGTCACCGAAAACGGCGGGTTCTTCCTCCGTGATTGCTTCTTTCATTTCTTCAATTTTTTCTCTAGAAAATTCGATCATTTCTTTAAGATATTTGATAGTCTCATCAATTGTCTTAACTTGACTATCGCACATGAGCCTGTAATGATTTTTGGATAGATCAAATTGCGCTTTTTCAGCCATGTTCTCAGCTTCATCGACCATTTTTAAAGCTTCTAAAGCTTTTTTCTTTGCTTCTCTAACACCACCTAAAGCTTTTTCAGCTTCTTTGACCTTTTTCAAAGCTTCTTGGAACACTTTTCCTTTATCATTGGTGTCATTGGCTGTTCCCAAAATGTTTTCGGCTTCGTCCACAGCTTGTGTAACTTTCAGCTCGGCTTCATAAGCAACCTGTTCGGCCTCTGCTCTGATCTCTAAAGCCATTGCGCCTTTTCCTTCAGCTGCTTTTTCTATTTTTTCTTTGGTGTTTCCGATCATTTCTTCGAGATAGTTAATAGTCTCACCAATTGTCTTAACTTGACTGTTACACAGGGTCCAGTAATGATTTCTGATCAGGTTGGATTTCACTTGTTCGGCTATTTTTACAACTTCATTGGCCATTTTTAAGGCTTCTAAGGCTTTTTTCTTTGCTTCTCTAACACCACCTAAAGCTTTTTCAGCTTCTTTGACCTTTTTCAAAGCTTCTTGGAACACTTTTCCTTTATCATTGGTGTCATTGGCTGTTCCCAGAATGTTTTCAGCCTCATCCAAAGCCGCCGTAACTTTCATCTCGGCTTCCACAGCGGCCTGTTCGGCCTCTGCTCTGATCTCTAAAGCCCTTTTGCCTTTTTCTTCAGCTTTATTTGATAGATCCATTGGTTTCTTATAACCCTTAAGAGTTCTCACCTTCTTGCGCTCACCTTGCTTCTTGTATTCATAATGAACACTCTCAAGCTCTTTTGTGCCGGGGTAATATGTCTTCGTCTCTTTTAACGCTGAACGAATTATTACTTCTTCACTGGTCCGGTCATATTCAACGCTTCCCTTTATCGAGTGAACTCGATATTTTATGAGTTCCTTCCAGCCTTCTCCACGCCTATTCTGCTCTACTGTGTATTCTATATAATCATAGCGTGCACCGCTATAACTCACAGGATCGGCATTATAGCTCGATGTAAAACTTTCTTCTCCCTTTATAACCCTAATATTTCCGTCATGAGCAGCAGGAACGATTTCAGCTTTATTTGATAGATCCATTGGTTTCTTATAACCCTTAAGAGTTCTCACCTTCTTGCGCTCACCTTGCTTCTTGTATTCATAATGAACACTCTCAAGCTCTTTTGTGCCGGGGTAATATGTCTTCGTCTCTTTTAACGCTGAACGAATTATTACTTCTTCACTGGTCCGGTCATATTCAACGCTTCCCTTTATCGAGTGAACTCGATATTTTATGAGTTCCTTCCAGCCTTCTCCACGCCTATTCTGCTCTACTGTGTATTCTATATAATCATAGCGTGCACCGCTATAACTCACAGGATCGGCATTATAGCTCGATGTAAAACTTTCTTCTCCCTTTATAACCCTAATATCTCCGTCATGGACAGCAGGAACGGTTTCCTCTAAAGCCCTGTTGGCTGTTTCAGCGAGCTTAGCGTGATGGTTTTTCCCCTTACCGCCATAATACTCTTTATTTATGCGTGACGCCAAAGCCCATACAAAATTTTTCTCATCATCACTTAGATAGTCAAATTCCTCTGAAAGCGCTCCTGCCTTACCATAAAAATCGTCCAGCTCTTTATCCCCGCCAAGTATCCATCTTGACCTGTCATTAAAAATGCCGTTATTGTTCTTTGTGGTGAAATAGGGAAAACATCTTGAGGTCACTTCCCATAACCTTGTCGCTTTATTGACAAGCATATACCTTCTTCCTGTCTGAACGGTAATGATCTCGCTGTCATCCTGGAGCCTGTCACCTTTTATGGTAAAGAACTGTTCTGCCTCAGTAAACCATGTAATGTGGCCAAGATTCCCGTCCCTGTACGTAGTCTTGCCTGTATGTTTTGACAGCCTGGTGACCTCATGCATGGCTGTAGAAAAAATGGTGCCCCAGAAAAGCGAAAAAGTCCTTGTGTTCGGCTCACCTCCAAGCTCGCTGACATTCATTGTTATCAATTTATCATTTCTGCGAAGTTCTTCAAGCCCTTTTAAATAGTTTTTGTCCAGATATACCACAAGAGCCCCCGCAAATTCCTTTCCTTTTCCCAGTATTTCTGTCTCACATATGGCTATACCTTTCTCATTGGGATACTTAGCGGCAAGATCTATGACCTTGATATATATTTTGTCTTCGGGTACTTGTCCGAAAACATTAATATACTTTCTGAAGGCCTCTTCTATAGTTATAGTGCTGGGGCTTACACCTTCAAGAAAATCTACATCCACATCCACAAAAAATTTACTTTTTTCTATAGCATCAAAAAATATACTTTCATTCCATTCAGCAGGATAATCTCCCTCTCCAAGATCCTGAATTGTTATTTCTCCGGTTTGATCCTTAAATTTTTCAAGAACATCTTCAGGGATCTCAGGATAAAAGTTCTTGGAAAATTCAAACCCCGGGCCCTTCTTATCAAGAAACTCTCTCAAAGCGCCCATGCGCATAGCATCTCGGGATTCGCTTCCGTCAATTATACTATCGCTACTAGCTGGACTCGTTGAAAGAGCGAATGAAACAGAATCAAACAAAAATATACAGCAAACTATTAAGCTAAATAATTTTCTCACCGTTATTCTCCTTTTTGTTCCTTAACAATAATGTGCCAGTATACCAAAAATCTTGGCATTTCCAAAGTTTTTTTCTCTTAACGCATGCTAGATCCTCTTATATAAAGGTAGGTGGGCATATTTACACCTTTAATTGATCCCAATCTGCGTTTTGTACAGTTTGCGAAATTAGCCTTGAAAGTGTCCCCACAGTAAAAATCTAGGAAGGCGGATAGAAATAACGACTAGTAAGATTTGACGCCCTTGACAGAGATAACAAGTCGACTGCTTGGGATTCAGCGCCTTTGAAAAAGTCCAAAGGCAACCGAGAAATCCTGCCTGGCACAGGTGCCTATCTGCACGATTTTAGAACTAATTTATATGAGCTCCCCAGAGATTTTTCTTTAAATATCGCTAATTTATAGCTTCTTGGTATACACACTTGACTTACTCATAAAATAGTGTATAATTCAATATATATGTTGAATTATTATAGAATTTTTCAATACATATGTTGAATTTAGGCTTTGTTTTTCAACTTATATGTTAAATTTATGGAGGGATTATGAAGAATAATAAAAAACAACTGGTTATTGAGCAACTAACGGAAACTTTGAACAAATTCAATTCAATTAAAAATATTCCAATTCCAAAATCTGGCTGGATTAGAGCCATACGGAAATCTTTAGGAATGACTATAACCCAACTAGCTAAAAAGTTAAAAGTAAGCACAGAACGAATATCCTATCTTGAGAAAAATGAAGTTTCAGGTGCAGTAACAATTAATTCCATGAGAAAAGTGGCTAATGAATTAAACTGCGTTTTTGTTTATGGGATTGTTCCTAGAGAAAGTCTTAAACAAATTATTGTTAACCGGGCGGAAATTGTCGCAAAAAAAATAATCAAGAATTCCTCTCATACCATGCTGTTAGAAAAACAAAACCTTTCTGAAGATGATGAAAAAAATATGTATAATATAAAATTGGATGAATTGATCAATACTTTACCCAAATATCTATGGGAGGATTTATGATTAATGATAATCTTCCTATCGGAGCTACTCCATTAAGCGAAGAAGAAAAAGAAGATTTATTGTTACATCACATCACAACGCGAGACGAACTTAACCGATGGGAACAGGAAAATATTAATGAGGCAATTGAGTGGTCCTTTTCGCTGAAAACCCCATCATTACTAACAATTGATTTTGTTCTAAAACTACACAAAAAAATGTTTAGCACTGTATGGAAATGGGCGGGTACCTTTAGGTCTTCTGAAAAAAATATAGGAATATTTCATTGGCAAATTCAAACTGAACTAAAAAAATTACTGGATGACGTCGATTTTTGGATAACACATAATTCATATAATGATAAAGATGAACTCGCTGCAAGATTACATCATAGATTAGTTGCGATACACCCTTTTCCTAACGGGAACGGCAGGCATGGAAGGCTTTTTACTGAATTAGTCCAAAAACACTTAATAAAAACCAAACCGTTTACCTGGGGTGCTTCAAACTTAACAAATGAAGGACCAATTAGAAAAAGATACATTGAATCATTACATGAAGCGGATAGTGATAATTATCTCCCCCTAATTGAATTTGTCCGCTCATAAACGAGCAAGACAAAATAATGGCGTACCTGGACGGACGAAGTTAGAACCTGTTTGGTGGGGTCACTATATACCTATTTATCACCACCAAGAAA
>CAYZXR010000073.1:0-5391 GCA_964482475.1 uncultured Planctomycetia bacterium
TGTACCAACTTTTGCGAATGGGCATTATAACATAATAATAAAAATCATAGCAAGAGATATGTTCAGAAAGGTAAATCGTGAATGGTGACCATCCTGGACTGAAGCCAGGACACTCTGTCATTACTGTAGGGGCACATTGCAATGTGCCCCTACTTTCACGTACAAATTGAATGTAGACACTCATAAACCCAAAAGGGGTTTTTCCCTTTTGGGTTTATGAACCAACTGAAAGTTGGTGCGCCCGGCAGGACTCGAACCTGCGACCTACTGGTTCGAAGCCAGTTGCTCTATCCAACTGAGCTACAGGCGCGCGCGTGAGACTGCAATTTTAGGAATGTTGACGCTACTAAAATTACAAAGTCGAACACGTCCGCCGTAGCTTTAGCATAGGCGGACACCATTTACTATTCACTATACTTTTTTATCCACGAATAATACGTCAGACTATCATCAAGCCATTCGCGGTTATTGTCAATAAATTTATTCCACCGAGAGGCAAGACAAAGTCCCCGGGCAGTATCAGCATTCCCCTCACCAATACGTTGCGATAACGTTGCTAAATCGAACTGAGCGCGAAGCGGTAAGTATTCGCGCTCTTCGGCTGGAACAAGCGCTGCCAAGTTTGCCAATGCCCGAGCCCCTTCAAGTAAAGTGTCAAACAAGGCTTTTTTACCACCAATCGCTTCAAGCATAATTGCGTTTATTGGCCCCAGCCTGAGTATCTCAAGTTCTCCAGTCTGTTTATTGGAGATATTATCCGACCCTAGATACCCCACACCCGCTTCCGTGAATGCCAACTGAAATATCCGTGAATACATCGCCTCAAGCAGTGGACCTTGTCCTGACAATCGATAGTGTGCTCTCAATCCCCATGTTCCGAAATCAATATGCTCGTTCACAAGCGCCACATAACGTCTCTTGAACTTTTTCTCGAAGATCTTTATAGCAGCCGTTAGTTTCGCTTCGGTTTCTTCACGACTTAAACACATAGCTTCTAATTTTAGCTCTCTTTTTTCCTTGCACCCTTCGAGATATTCTCTTAATATTCGCAGGGCTTCTTCCTCTTCGACATCTTCCAAAGGTAATCTTTTTAATAAATAGTTTGCTTTCATTTGCTCGTTTGTAGAAAAAAGTTTATATATCCAGATGAGTTCACGTAATTTGGCTGTATCGTTGAGGTCAACATCGATGAACGTAGGATGTATCACAGAATTATCCCCCGAAACCTTTGAAAGATCCGGTATAATATACCTGTCCCCTTTTTTTGATATTCTGAACCCTCCTAACCCTCCACCACCTTCATGAGGTTTAACAAAAAATACATCATCACCTGTTTCTACCGCAAGTCCATCAATCGCGTCAATAATATCCCGCCCAATGCTTTCGACATCACCGTCCTCATCGCTAACTTTCCTGTATCGAGCCACACTGTCCCATCTCGTGCCGCCAGAAGATAACAAACGATATGTACTATCCTTATCAGAAAGGACACTGCCAGGAGCCGTCATTTTTCCGGGAACAATGACCACCCCCATAGACTCAAGATCTTCCGCAACCCCCACGTTATATACATTTTTATCCACACACTGACTCGCAACGAGCGTCTCTTCAGAATTCTGGGAGACCTCAGTCATCAACTCTTCCCGTGTATTTACAACACAAATATCGATTTTATGGTTACTCTCGGATAAGAATTCCTTAAAAATACGAGCTGTTTCATAAGAGGTAGGTAAATTATCATGAGAAGCATTGATAATAACTATTTTTTTCGGAAATTGTTCATGTATATCAAAAGTTTTCAAATAAAGTTTAGGAAATATTTCGCCGTCCCGCAGAAAAGCATTAAAGCCCTCAACCAATCTGGCATTAAAATCCCCCTCAGGCCCGTCAAATACAAGCGACCTTAAATACAAAGGTGCCTCTCGAGGATCATCGCCCTTGTAACCCGCCGTGTAATATTTTGCTTCTCTTTCCAACATTCTACACCGCTGCCTTTTCTTCTTCCATTTCTTTCAATCCTAGACCAGCATAAACACACGATATTGCCGTTTTGATTTTACCAGAAAGTACCCTTCGACATCCTTGCTGTAACACAGGACCCAATGTTTGGATTTTACAGATCGGTGCATTTGCCTCAACAATTGTGAATTGCTTCGGCACAGCACATGTTATAAGAATGTCACTCATTGAAGAAACATCGGCAAGCGTAGCACCCTCTGCCACCTTCTCCAAGCTTTCCCTTTTAGAACGATAAACCCCGGGCTCCAATGTTCCTGTTACAGTAGAAGACCTCATCCTGTTATGAATAATAACCTGACTTCCCGAAATGGGAGACATAAGACCGTCATAAGAAAACTCTTCTACATATTTACGTAGCACCTTGTCATCTTTCTGGAGAAATTCCGCTATGTGCAAAAGAAACAACGGATCCACATCCGGTTTTTGTATATTCTCAAGCGCGGTATAAAGTGAGGTTGAGTTCTGAAATCTGGGGTTAATCTCTATGGGATATATATTTTCTCCGTCTGTAACAAGATCCATCCCAAAAATGCCTCGAAACCCCTCTTCTGCCATCCAAGAACCCACAATTTTTACAGTCTCTTCAATCTTTCGTAGAATTTTTTTACTAACTCCCCGAACTGAAGCATAATCATTGCCGCAAAAAGATGTCGGAAAATTACTGCATTCTGGAGCCCCTACTATTTGTACCGCCGGGAAAGAACAAAAAGTCCTCGGGCCATCTGCACCGGAAACAATAATCCCGTTAACATTTATGGAAAACCCGTCGATGTACTTTCTTGCCGTAACAACCTGACCAGTATATTTTTTAGTCAAATCTTTAAACTCTTTTTCCTCTCTTATCATGAAAGTAAATTTCCCGGAAGATCCATATGGAAACTGCAAAACAAAGGGTAATGAAAACTCTTTTTTCAATTCTTTGAAATCTACTTTACCTAATTGCACCACTCTGCAAGGAATAACGGATACCGGTAAATCGGGTAATTTTTTACACAAAGACACTTTATTATCGAAATGTCTTTTCAATAACTCCGGGACCGCGTAAATCGAACATTGCGCGGATAAAATCCCGTTACTCTTTTCGAGTTTCTTCAATGAGCGATAACATAAAATGTTAACATTCTCTGCACACTCACCCCAATGGTTAAAAACATCTCGACCCATGGTCCCCTGCAAACTACGCTTGAGATGTTCATTAGACCAGTCTTTTCTTATTCCATTCCTTTTTTCAATTGAAAAAACATCTTCTTCACGAAAATATAGCGGAACATCCGTACCATAATCACAACTAACAATGAAATCGAGCGGCAAGATATTGTTAATCCCGGAAGCATCATGCGTACGTTGGCCTAGCCAACCCCATTTCCCGTATTTTTCGCGTAGATATTCCGTTATATTTTTCATTTTTTTATTAGCGCATAACATAAAGCGTCTAGCGTTCGCTGAGACCCTCTGGCCTCAGAACTTCCTCGGGAACGTGTCCCTCGGTCGGCCGCTCAGTGGAATTTGCGGCACTTCCTCGGACATTACGTCCTCGGTCGTAGTTACTAATTTTTAACTAATAACCAACAACTAACAACTATTTTAACCCATGCGCTCCGCGCCATGCGCTTTGCGTTTTTTCGCCTCTAACCTCTAGCCTCGTGCCCCTAGCCTTTTTCTAATAGCTGAGGGCTGATAGCTCTATTGCCTCTTGCCTACATAAAGATTACTCAAATTGTGATCATTTGCAATATGTTGACTCAATTATTACGTAATACATGCGTCTATCTGTAATCTATTTCGCGTAACCTGGCCAAGTGCGAGCACTATCCTTCAACGGAGTTTCCGTCCAAACCTCTTCCGGTTCCATACAAAGATATATCCAACAAGAAGTGTCAAATTTTCTTATCCAATCCACCATTTTGCTGTACATATCTATTCTCACCCCCCTAGGATAACGAAGTTTGCCATCAGTATCCGCGAAAAATTCCCCTTCGTAATACAAACTATTATCCGCAAATCGCTGTTCGGCAACTTGTTTCATCCCGGGAGTATACCTAAGTGTCCCCAAACTGACCCAAACCGTATTTCTTCGCACAATATCTATCGAAAAAATTTCTTCCACAATGGACTTGTATCCGTTTTCCCAATTACGCGAATATATAATCGGGTCAAAATGAAACCCGATCTTATACCCTCTCTCCGCCGCACGCCTAGCCGCGTCGAGCCTATCCTCCATAATTGATCCACCTTGTTCATATTTCGAAGCGACCGCTTTATCATTCATCGACCATGATATGACTATATTCTCATGCGGCTCTTCTTTTAAAACATTGTCTATTTCTGCGACCTTGGTTTTAAGCTCCAAAACAAGATTTTTCATTCCCCTGAAAAGTGATATTAGTTTAGAAGAGTATTCTGTATATTTATCGAGAGCTAAAGAATCGGTAAATTCTCCCGTGCCAATCCTTGTCTTAACCATCACTTTATTGTCAAAACTCTGCACATGATCGTAATACTCTTCTATGTTAGCCGGCAACACTAACCCAGGTGCATTGCTATATGATTGTAGAAAACAATAAGAACAATCCATGGGACATCCGAATCCAACATTAAGTATCCAATATCCACATCTGTTATATCCTTTTGTACAAGGACATATTTTTACAAAAGCATCTTTATTCTTTATCAAAAATATATTCTCCGCCCTGCGGTTATATTTCTCTACAGAATCAACTTTTGAAATAGTTCTAGCTCCTTCGCTAAATGTCGATATTTCCCGTACTTCCGAACCCGGGAAAAAAGATAAGAATTTTTTCGTCCACTCCAAATCCCTGATACTGTTTTCCACAAAAACTATTTTTGGATCCAGCTCAAAATTCCAGGTCATTCGATTCATGCTATCCCCATTTATTTTCATAGGAAGAAGATGCGGATCACAACCAATTTTAAAGGAAGGGTATCTTTGACGCATCAGTCGTTTCTTCGCCATGCGAAAGAAATCACCTCGCATCTCTTTTTTTGGAACAACTACCCCCGCACTATCCAGCATTGCGCTAGGGGACGTACCGTCTCGTCTACATATTTCATAAACTAGTCGGGTAAGTTCGTTTTTCTTATTAACACCAAGTGGTACAGGTGCCCTTTCGGCAATCTGATCCTTGATTACCTGCAAAAATTCCTTATTTTCAAAAATAGTCATAATTAAGTACCTTTCGATTTATGCGTACCATCCATATTAGCAAGTAGTATAACCCATGGAAATTGATGGTTCAAGGATTATACTATACTTACCTCTCAAACAAAAAAACGTATTAACGATTGACGAATAAAACACTCATTGCTATAATCATATCGAATTATCGGGGAGTGGCGCAGCTTGGCTAGCGT
>CAYZXR010000074.1:0-1131 GCA_964482475.1 uncultured Planctomycetia bacterium
GTTATCACCGCTGAGGAAGAGACTCATCTTGCTGATATAGCCGAATTGATGATCAAAAAAAGAATAAGCGGTTTGCCGGTTTTGAATAAAGAGGGGGAGGCGGTAGGAACGATTACCGCAAATGACCTTTTTCTTGTTATGGATATGATCAGATCTGGCGATATAGTGGAAGGAGAAAAGTTTTCAGTTTCAGAGCCGACTGTAAAATTTGCTATGTCCGCAGGATCTATTAGGATAAGCAAAAAGACAACATTGGAAGAGATCATTACAATAATGAAATACAGAAACGCTCATACACTTCCTGTTTTTGAAGGCGACAAGATGGTTGGAGTGGTAGGCCGACGTGATATATTTAAAAATTTCTATGCCGTGGTGAAAGAGATATTTTGATCTCTTTTCTACTGGTTATCTCTAAATTGTGAGGATTATGTTTAAAAATAAAGGTATCGCATTCAAACTTATTTTATGTATTCTTGCCAGTTGTTCTGTTATTTTTATAGCTATTTTCGGGTATAATTATCTGATCTCTCGTTCACTCATTATTAAAAATATTGAGAAAGACGCGCAGAGTCTTACCGCTCTTACGGTAAGCCGTATTGAAACCGTTCTTCGTTCGGTAGAACAGGTTCCAAAAAATCTATCATATTTTCTAGAGGAAACAGACTGTAATAAGAAAGCAGTAATAAATATGTTGCACGCTATAGTCTCTAATAATGAAGGAATATATGGATCAACCATTGCTTTCGCGCCCTATGTGTGCGAGAAAGATATAAAGTATTTCGCGCCGTATTTCCACAAAACAGACAAAGATCTGGAATATGTTGATCTTGCGGATAACGCATATCGTTATTTCGAATGGCCATGGTATACCGTGCCAAAGGAAAGCGGGCATGCGGTGTGGAGTGAGCCGTATTATGACGAAGGTGGCGGAAATGTTATCATGTCTACATATTCTGTTCCTTTTTACAGAAACAAATCCGGAGTAAGAGAATTCGCGGGAGTAGTTACAGCTGATATCTATTTGTTGTGGCTTCAAGAAATGGTTTCATCTATTAAGATAGGAGAAACAGGTTATGGATTTTTAATTACCCGAAACGGGACAATAGTTACTCATCCTCTTGAACATTTCAT
>CAYZXR010000074.1:1231-3531 GCA_964482475.1 uncultured Planctomycetia bacterium
GCCGGTTCTATTACCAAGCCTTTACGTATTTTGGCTCGTACGACAAAAGAAATAGCTGCTGGTAATTTAGATTTCGAACGCCCCGACATTAGATCAGGTGACGAAGTCGGGCGACTTGCCGATTCTTTTGTTTATATGCGCGATGCGTTAAAAAAATATATAAAGGAGCTAACTCAAGCTACGGCTGCCCGGGAACGGATGGAAAGTGAATTAAAGATCGCTCAGGATATTCAGATGAGCATTCTGCCTAAGGTTTTTCCGGCATTCCCGGCTAGAAGTGAATTTGATATTTACGCGATGTTGGAGCCGGCGAGAGAAGTAGGCGGAGATCTTTATGATTTTTTTCTTATTGATGAAGATCACCTTTGTTTTATTATTGGTGATGTTTCCGGTAAAGGAGTGCCGGCGGCGTTGTTTATGGCCGTAACAAAAACCTTGATCAATGTAATAGCGAAAGAAATAGGGGGTGATCCGGCCAAGATTATAGAGACGGTAAATAGAGAACTGTGTCATGGTAATGATGCCTGTATGTTCGTCACGCTTTTTTGCGGTATTTTAAATTTACAGACAGGTGTGGTCGAATACGTCAATGCCGGACATAATCCGGTTCTTCTGATACGAAGAGAAGGGGAAACAGCGTTTTGCGAATGTGAAGGTGGCGCTATTTTAGGTGTCTTTGAAGACGCGCAATATAAAACCGAAAAGTTAACATTATCTTCGGGGGATATGATATACATGTATACGGATGGTGTTACGGAAGCTTTTAATACAGCAAGAGAGCAGTTTTCAGAGGAACGACTACAGCAAGAGGTTGCTTCTTGTGGATTGATATCCGCTAGGGAATTAACCGTGACGACATTGCAGAAAATAAAAGAATTTACCGCTGGAGCGGAGCAGTCAGATGATATAACCATTGTTGTTCTAAGGTATTCTCCGGATGGGGATAGTGACATAGTGGAAGCGTGGGAGGACAAAGTTCTGGTTTTGAAAAACAACCGATCGGAGATTCATAAAATAGAGACAGTTCTTAGAAAATTCGCCAAAGAACATGACATATCGGAAGAGGTTCTGCTTGATGTCAATCTTGCGCTCGAAGAAATCTTTATAAATATCATTTCTTACGCTTATGATGATGATAATGAGCACAATATAACTGTCAACATCGTTATGGAAAATGAACAACTGATAGCAAAGATCGCCGATGAAGGTAAGCCGTTTAATCTATTAGATAGGCCCAGTCCCGACATCGAAAAACCGATAGAGGAAAGGCCAAACTCGGGGATGGGAGTACTACTTGTCAAAGAATTGATGGATAACGTCGAGTATACACGTATCAATGGTAAAAACCTCCTCATATTGCACAAAAACATCAAATAAGGAATATTGTTCTCCATCAAATGAAAAAATTCTCAATTTCACATATATTTGAAGCTGTTGATAACAATGTGTTACTGTCCAGCAAAGAGGTTGTTTGTCTATTGGATTTGAAGGGCGATGATCTGGAGCTTCTGTACGCGAAGGCAGATAGCGTACGTGAAAAAAATGTAGGGAATGATATATATCTTCGGGGTATTATTGAATTTTCAAACTATTGTGTGAAGAATTGCAACTATTGTGGCATCCGTCAAGGTAACACCTCTGTTCATCGCTACAGGATGACACAAGAAGAAATCCTGGAGACATGTAAAGATATTGAACGTTATGAACAAACCACAGTAGTTTTGCAGTCCGGCGAAGACCCGTATTATACCCGTGAGGTCATGGGTGATATTATTTCCGCTATCAAGGAACAGACTTCGCTTGCGATTACATTATCTGTAGGTGATCGCGATATCGATACATACGCTTATTGGAAAGAGAAGGGTATGGATCGGTATTTGCTTCGATTTGAAACGTCTGACAACGCTTTATTTAGTAAATGTCATCCGGATGATACACTTGATAAAAGGATAACCTGTCTTAAAGTACTAAAAGAACTGGGTGTTCAAACTGGTTCAGGATTCTTAATAGGTATGCCGGATGAAACGATAGAAAATCTTGCTGACGATATTTTATTTTGTACAAAACTTGATCTTGATATGATTGGAATAGGACCCTTTCTGGCACACGAGGCAACTCCTTTTGCCGGTATGAATAATCCGTTTGATAAAGATATTTTCATAAAAGTTATAGCTATTTTGAGACTATTAAATAAAAAATCTCATATCCCCGCAACAACAGCTTATGATGTTGTACTTACCGATGGGCGCAATAGAACTCTTCAGTGCGGCGCGAATGTTTTTATGCCCAATGCTACACCT
>CAYZXR010000074.1:3631-5271 GCA_964482475.1 uncultured Planctomycetia bacterium
ATGATGGAAAAAAAAGTATTTCTCAGTGAAAAAGACATTCCGCGTCAGTGGTATAACATAATGGCGGATTTGCCCGGCAATCCCAAGCCTCCATTAGCACCTAATGGAAAACTGCTTGATCCGTCTATGCTTGAGGCGGTATTTCCCATGAATCTTATTGAACAGGAAGTTAGTACGGAAAGGTGGATAGATATACCGGAAGAAATACTTGAGATACTATATAGATGGAGGCCAAGTCCGCTTCGAAGAGCCGTTTATCTCGAAAAATATCTAAAAACACCGGCACGCATTTACTACAAAGATGAAAGTGTAAGTCCTCCCGGTAGTCATAAACCTAATACTGCTGTGGCCCAGGCTTGGTATAATAAGCAGTTTGGCATTAAAAAACTTAC
Organism: uncultured Planctomycetia bacterium; assembly: GCA_964482475.1. GTDB lineage: Bacteria > Omnitrophota > Gorgyraeia > Tantalellales > Tantalellaceae > JAHJBY01. The sequence continues at coordinate 4,024 of CAYZXR010000074.1, forward strand.
CACAGAAACAGGTGCAGGTCAGTGGGGTAGTGCTCTTTCTTTTGCTTGTAAACTAATAGGATTAGAATGTAAGGTTTATATGGTGAGGATAAGCTATGACCAGAAGCCTTTAAGAAAAGCCATGATGAGAGTCTGGGGAGGCCATTGTGTGGCAAGCCCCAGCAATGAGACAGTTTTTGGCAGAAAAATATTAGAAGAGATGCCGGATACCCCGGGAAGTCTGGGCATGGCAATAAGTGAAGCTGTAGAGGAAGCGGTTAGTGATAAAAGTGGTGAAACAAGATATGCATTAGGTAGTGTATTAAACCATGTTATGCTCCATCAGACCATAATAGGGCTTGAGGCAAAAAAACAGCTTAAGCTTATAAATGAGAAAGGACCGGATATTGTAATTGGATGTGCCGGAGGAGGCAGCAATTTTGCCGGACTCTCCTTTCCTTTTGTGTGTGATAAAATTCACGGTGAAAAAATAACTATAATACCTACAGAACCGACGGCATGTCCTACACTGACAAAAGGACCTTTTGCGTATGATTTTGGAGATACTGCTCAGATGACCCCATTGCTTGCGATGTTTACATTAGGTCATAAGTTTGTTCCGCCTCCAATACATGCCGGAGGGTTGCGATATCACGGTATGGCACCTCTTGTTAGTCACGCGGCAAAGGAAGGGTTACTTGAACCGAGGGCATATGACCAGGTTAAATGTTATGAATCGGCTCTTATCTGGTCGAAGACTGAGGGTACTATTTGTGCGCCTGAAACAAGTCATGCAATCGCGTGCGTCATAGAAGAGGCGGAGAAAGCAAAGCAAGAAGGTAAAGAAAAGGTAATTCTCATGAATTATAGTGGACATGGCATTATGGATCTTGCGGGATATCAGAAATTCCTAGACGGACATTTGACAGAATACCATCTTCCGGAAGATGAAATAAATAGATCATTGGACGCTATAAAAGATTTACCAAAACTGTGAACACTGTGACTTTATTTTTTTAAATAATTAGAATATTTCACATGAAGTTTTTAATGTATGAAAAGCAAACGAAAAGATGAGTACTATGTGTACATGGTAAGGTGTAAGGGAGGTTCGCTTTATACGGGATCCACGAATGATGTGGAGACGCGTGTTCGTGTTCATAATGAGGGGAAAGGCGCCAAATATACGCGGAGTAGAAGACCAGTTGAGCTGGTGTATGTTGAGAAGTGTGCTTTTCGCAATGATGCGTTAAAGAGGGAATGTGCGAT
>CAYZXR010000075.1:0-5216 GCA_964482475.1 uncultured Planctomycetia bacterium
AAGTGTCAAAAAAACAACGTCATCCCGGAATTCCGAAGGAATATCCGGGAACACATAAAAATATTTTGATTAGATCCCGGGTACTGCGTCCCGGGATGACGATTTTGATTGTAGGAATATGATAAACCAAACGAAGAACATAGATACGATTGCCGCGATAGCCACTCCAATGGGAGAAGGCGGAATAGGCATAGTAAGATTAAGCGGGAAAGATTCCGTTAAGATTGCTGGAAATATATTCACTTCTCCTAAAAAAACAAATATCAGTGATTCACTGAATCGTACCGTGCACTACGGATATATTAAAAATCCGAGCGGGGGAGATATAATTGACGAAGTATTACTCACGGTCATGAGATCCCCGATGACTTACACCTCGGAAGATGTTGTAGAGATAAATTGTCACGGCGGTTCTATTCCGATTAGAAGAGTGTTGGAACTGTGTCTTTCCGAAGGTGCCAGATTAGCGGAGCCCGGGGAGTTCACGAAAAGGGCCTTTTTGAGTGGAAGAATAGATCTTACACAGGCAGAAGCTGTATTGGACATTATTAAATCTCGTTCTGAAATGGCTCAACGTTTAGCGGTAGAACAGTTGAAAGGTGTTTTTTCGCAAGAAATGAAAAGACTGCGGGGTATGACACTTGATATCCTGTCCGGAATAGAGCTGGGAATAGATTTTACGGAAGAAGACGTATCATTTACGGAAGAAGAAAAAACGGGTCGTGATATTGCAGGTCTACATCAGGCGATTTCAAAAGTGCTTAAAACAGCTGAAAAAGGCATGATATTAAGGCAAGGAGTCTCAGTGGTCATATGCGGCAGACCCAATGTCGGCAAGTCGAGTTTGATGAATGCCTTGCTAAAGCGGGATAGAGCGATAGTGACACCTGTTCCCGGGACAACACGGGACACTATTGAGGAGTCCTTATCTATGTCTGGGATCGAAGTTCGGCTTACTGACACAGCAGGGATTACGGCTACGAATGATACGGTAGAGGTCGAAGGTATATTGCGCTCGAGAGAGAAGATAAAGTCCGCTGCGATCGTAATTTTCATGTTAGACGCCAGCCGCGGGATATCTGATGAAGACATAGAAATATTTAATTTAATTCGCGAAAAGAAGACTATTGTTGTTGCGAATAAAATAGATCTACCCCGTCTTTTTAGCCATGAAGAAGTCATGGGCCGGTTTAATGGTAAGAGCGTTCTTGAGATATCTGTTCTAAAAGATAAGGGGCTTGGTGGTGTTGAAGATATGATAACGGAAAAAATGTTTGATGGAGATAATATCGAGATATCGGAAACCCCGGTAGTAGCGAATTTACGCCACAAAGAGGCTCTCAAAAAAGCTCTTGAGAACATTGAAAGGGCGCAGCAAATTTCCAGAAAAAAATATAATGGGGAGCTTTTAGCAAGCGATCTTAACGGAGTTGTTCATTATCTAGGGTTAATTACGGGAGAGACAGTGGAGGATGATATACTAGATAGGATCTTTTCGCAGTTTTGTATAGGAAAATAGATAGTAGGGGCGGGTTCCAAACCGTTTGATCTTACATAGCTATGAGAAGGTTCCGCAAAGCCGAAGGCGAAGCGAAACCCGCCCTTGAACGGTTATTAAAATAAGGAGTGAACATGGACAAAAAAAAGATAGAGAAGGCCGTACGAAATATATTGGAAGCAGTAGGGGAAGATCCGACTCGTGATGGGCTTGTGGATACACCGCGAAGGGTCGCAAATATGTACGAGGAGATATTAGCGGGTATTCACAAAAATGCCGAGGATGATCTTACTGTGTTTTTTGAGAAAGAACATGATGAGATCATACTTTTAAAGGGCATACCGCTTTATTCGGTTTGCGAACATCATATGCTTCCGTTTGTCGGTACGGCACATGTGGCATATATTCCTGACGGCAATAGGATAACGGGTCTGTCGAAGATTGCGAGGGTTGTTGACACTTTTTCCAGAAAATTACAGGTTCAGGAAAGGCTTACTACAGAAATTGCTGATACTTTGATGAAAAAACTTCGTCCCAAGGGTGTTCTGGTCATTATTGAGGCAGAACATTTATGTATGAGTATGAGAGGGATTAAAAAACCAGGTGTGGCTACAACGACAAGCGCAGTTAGAGGTATTTTTAGAAGTAGCCATAAGACCAGATCAGAAGCATTGGCTCTTATCTCACACAGTAGGTAGAAAGTTGATTGAGGTAGCGAACTCTAAGCATTTATGGTACTAATTGGTTGCCTTTTAGCGATTGCTATAATATAATCACCTGTATCATATATCGTACACGATGCTATGTTTACGATGGAAGTTAAGAAATGGACGAAATATTCGTATTAGTATCAGGATAAGGACAGAGAATGATCTATAATGAAGATATGGCCGTTTGGCAGGTCTTGAACAATAGAGTATTTGTAACTACTTTTATGGGCTGGTTCGCCGCACAGATGATAAAGGTTATAATCGGAGTTGTACGCGAAAAACGGTTCAATTTTAAATGGTTTGTTGGTACCGGAGGGATGCCCTCCTCGCATGCTGCAGGGGTAACTGCCCTTGCCGCTAGTGTAGGTATACAAGCGGGGGTTGGCACGGCGCTTTTCGCCATAGCGTCAATGTTTGCGGTTGTAGTGATATGTGACGCACAAGGTGTAAGGCGTGCTACAGGTAAACAGGCTGAAGTGCTGAACAAGATAGTGGATGACATTTACAGACATAAAAAGGTCGAGGATGCTCGACTCAAAGAGTTGATTGGACACACACCTGTTCAGGTGTTTTTTGGAATATTTGTGGGCTTAATGGTTGCTTTTATATCGTATAGCCTATAGATGGAGAAAAACCATATGATAAAAAAAGAGTTTTTAATAGCGTTAATATGCGTAACACTCATTGTTGTTGTTGGTTCTTTCGTATATTTTAGCTCAATTCCCGGTCCTGTTGAGTCTATGACGGAAACGGATAAAGCCGCGCTCGTATACAATCGCGCGATACAATTTCTTAACAAAGGTGATGAATCAAATGCTATTAGAGATTTTGGAGCGGTAGCTGAATTATTTGGTCATTCAGAATACGCGGAAATGTCGCTTAGACGGTTAGCTGCCATATATCTCCAGAAAGGGGATGATGATAAAACGGTATTCTACTACCAGTGGCTTCTAAAGAGCTTTCCGGATATTAAAGACGCTGCAAAGATACAGGCTGAAGCTGAAAGCTTAAGTATGAAAACACTGCTGAGTGCGGTACCCAAAAAAGACAATATGGACTATGTTGTTGAGCCTGGTGACTCACTTTATGTTATTGCCAAGAGATTTAACACAACTGTCGCGCTCATAAAGAAGATGAACGGGCTAGAGTCTGATATGATAAGATCCGGTCAAAAGCTTAAAATTAGTGTCGCTAAGTTTTCCATCTGGGTGGATAAATCCGAGAACATTCTTGTGCTTAAGAAGGATGGGGTGCCATTTAGAACATACAGTGTTGCTACCGGGAAGGATAATTCAACTCCAGTTGGCGTTGTTACCATTGTGGATAAGATGGTGAAACCTGTATGGACAAAACCCGGTGGTGGGCTTGTCATGCCCGACAGTGAGGAATATGAGCTTGGGGAAAGGTGGTTGCCTGTATCGATAAAGGGTTATGGTATCCACGGAACTAACGATGAAGCGTCACTTGGGAAACAGTCGACTGCCGGTTGTGTGCGTATGCGTAACGCGGATGTGATAGAACTTTATGATTTGGTACCGATCGGCACAGAAGTTGAAATTATTGACTAGTAGGGGCGGGTTCTAAACCGTGTGATCCTACATGGCGATAGGAAGGTTCCGCAAAGCCGAAGGCGAAGCGAAACCCACCCTGAAAACTGGAGCCCTCGGGCCTCGAGACAAATATGGAGTGTGAAGATGGCGGTAATGCTTGAGTTTGAAAAGCCTATTATAGAGCTGGAGAAAAAGATAGCTGAACTGAAAAAGTTCACACAGAAAGAAAATATAGATCTTACCAGCGAAATAGGCAAACTCACCGAAAGGTTAACTCTTTTGCGCAAAGAAATATTTGAAAATCTTACATCCTGGCAGAAAGTCCAGCTTGCCAGGCATCCGGATAGACCCTATACAATGGATTATATCGGGATGATAATGGAAGATTATATGCCTATTCATGGCGATCGTCATTTTGGTGACGATAAGGCACTTATTACCGGACTTGCGCGTATGGACGGCCAAAAACTTATGGTAATTGGACATCAAAAGGGTCGTGATATAAATGAGAACTTGGAAAGGAATTTTGGATGTGCGCATCCCGAAGGTTATCGTAAAGCTATGCGCATGATGAGCATGGCAGAGAAATACCGGATTCCGATCGTTACTTTTATTGATACACCTGGAGCATACCCGGGAGTCGGGGCCGAAGAACGCGGACAGGCTGAGGCTATAGCATATAATTTGAGAGAAATGGCTGGTCTTAAAGTGCCGATAATAGTTTTTGTTATTGGCGAAGGTGGTTCCGGCGGAGCGCTTGGGATAGGAATAGGAAACAAGGTATATGTACTGGAAAACGCGTATTACTCGGTTATCTCGCCTGAGGGTTGTGCGGCTATTTTGTGGAAGGACAGGACAAAAGCTTCATCTGCGGCTATGGCCCTTAAATTGACAGCTCCGGAGCTGATAGAGCTGGGGATTATAGACGGTATGATACCTGAACCATTAGGCGGAGCGCATAGGAAGCCTGAGGAGACAGCACAGGAGATTAAAACTGTTATTCAGCGAGAATTAAGTGCGCTTATGAAACTTTCCGAGGACGAACTTACTGATCAAAGATATAAAAAATTCAGGAACATGGGTGTGTATAGAGAGTCGTAAGATCATGACGAAGAGAATAAAGATAGAAATAGAGAATGACAGCCACTTGCTTAAGGAAGTAAGTAAGGAATTGATTAATACTCTTAAGGAAAAAAACGTTTCTGAAGAGGTTATATTTGATGTTCATGTAGGATTTGAAGAAGTGTTACGTAACGCAATGATACATGGAAATCAATCACATCCGAAGAAAAAGGTGAAGATCGAAACTGAGATCACTGATGAATGGGTGATGATAATCGTTGAAGATGAGGGAGAAGGGTTCGATTTGGATAGTTTACCTGATCCGACGGTTGAAGAGAATTTATTAAAAGAAAGTGGTCGTGGTGTATATCTCATAGGACACCTTATGGATGAAGT
>CAYZXR010000076.1:0-5124 GCA_964482475.1 uncultured Planctomycetia bacterium
AGCACACCTGCCGTGAACCCTCCGCCAACAGCAATATCAATCTTTTTATGGCCAGTGGTTTCCTGATAGTTGCTTTTAGCGATATCCGAGCTTAACGTGGAAAGACCTATATTCCCCGCAAATCCTATGGAAAGATTATCATTTATAGCCACAGCAACTGTCGGTGTCATCCTGGACTGAGTGAGATATATGAATCTATCATACTGTCCCTGTCCAGTTAGCAATGGATTCAACCTAGACTCCGTGAATGACGATCCAATTGCAGCCATGCTGAAAAAACCAAATCCTACTGCCACCGGATAGTCACCAATGCCAGCCGTCTGATAACTCATACCACCATTTGCAGCCGGGATATAATTTATCTTACTTTTTTGCCTTGTACCCGGATTTCCTATCGTCCCTAACGCCAAATTCCCTTCGGTATGCATTGTTACATCATGAAGAAAACCATTGACCAATTCTAGATCAAGCCTATTCCCTATCCTTACAAGTCCGGCCGGATTTTTGATCATACATGATGTATCCGCCGAGGACGCCGTGGTCGCTCCGGCCATAGCACTATCACGCGCACTGAACCCGAGCATTCGAGGACCGTTAGACGCCATAGCTACCTTAGGGAACATAAACCCTACCGCCAATACCACAATTCCTAACAATATTGCGTATCGAACAACTGAACTTCTCTTCATAATCCTGACTCCTTTGTTAGTTAAAAAGTATGTTTTACTAATACTAAGTATAGTATCATAACCTAAAAAAACAAACAAAAAAACCATCACCTTTTACCTTCTCTTAACAGGAAAAATTTGACAGGATCACTAGTTAGGCAAAACAATATTTGATTTTTTCCAGAAAATACGGTATACTTTCTCCCGAAAGGGGAATAAAAATGAATATTGGAAAGAGACTACACAAGATAAGAAAAGAAAAACATATGACACTGGAAAATCTTTCAAAGAAAAGCGGTGTCGCACTCGCAACGTTGAGCAGGATGGAAAACAATAAAATGACGGGGACTTTAGCTGCGCATAACCAGATATGCAAAGCACTTGGAGCATCTCTTGCAGATCTTTATCGTGAAATCGAAGATGCCTCAAAAACTGTAGAAGCCGTATCCGGGAATAAAAGAACAGAACATTTTGTTCATTCCAAAAAAGTAAAGTATGAGCTTCTGGTTGCTAAAACTCCGAATAAAAAAATTACTCCATTAATGATACAATTGTCTGATGGAGGCAAGACCCGTGAAGAAAGAGATAAAACTGGAACGGAGAAATTTTTATATTTGATGATGGGATCTATCGAAGCAACAATCGGGAATGAAACATATTCATTGACCCAGGGAGACAGCCTTTACTTTGATGCGTCACTACCCCATATACTTCAAAATAAAACTAAATCTGATGCGAAAGTGATATGCATCATCTCTCAAACTTAAAAAAGAATATCTCATCTAACCGGAACGGCTTTTTATCTTGCCTTTTCTGTAAGCCAGGAGAAAAGCACTAACTATGATGGGATCAAATTGAGTTCCTGAATTATCTTTTATTATTTGCACCGCAACTTCATCTATTTTTCTCTGTCTATAGGGTCTGTCACTTGTAATGGCATCAAAGGTGTCCGCAACAGCTATTACGCGTGCGACAAACGGTATATCATCGCCTTTCAAACTATCGGGATATCCATCACCATCGTACCTTTCATGGTGCGCCCGAACTTCTAGCGCTATATCTCCCAACTCTCGGATTGGATGCAATATCGTCGCGCCGGTAACACTATGCTCCTTGATCTTCTCGTACTCATCACGTGTAAGTTGACTAGTTTTATTTAGAATAGCATCCGGAACTCCTATCTTACCGACATCATGCAAAAGAGATGAAATATGCAATGTTTCTCGAAAATTAGGGTACTCTTGCGCTTCGGGAAGATCCTCTATCTCCTCAGCTATCGCAAGAGAATAATACGTAACACGTTCAGTATGTCCATGTGTATACTCATCTCTGGCATCTATGGCCGCCGCCAAAGAAATTGCGGTATGAATAAACATCCTATGTTCTCTCTCATAAAGCACATGGACTTCGCGAACCTTGTCTTGAAGATCTTGTATGAGTTGAGTATTGGAAAGTGCCATCGCCACATCGTTCGCAAGTGTTGTGAAAAAACTAATTTCCTGGCGAGAGAATTTCTTCTTTGTGAGTTTTTCTCCAAAAACAAAAACACCTAAAAGATCTTTTTTGTAATAAACGGGAACCGCTACATCCCCTTTTAGCAAATTCATCTGCTCAGCAACCTGAGGGAGTAAGTCAAATGTCGTATCGTCTATCCCTTTTTTCTCGTATTTTTCATTGAGACTAAGAATGTCCTTGTAAACTATCGCTCCGGAGTCTGAAATCTTATAATTCAATCGTTCATGAAAAAGACGCACTAACGGATTATTCAGGGTGAGCTTGATAAATCCCACAGGAATCTTACATCCTTCGGAACCTTTACTATCGATGAGATGATAATATCCCTTTCCCTTAGAATAGACTAGCATAGCGATATGTGTAGTATTAACCTGATCATCAATAAGTTTGACTATCATCTTGATCAGATGCTCAGGTTTTTTAAACCGTATCATACTACGAGAAGCTTCTTCGAGAAAAACCTGGTAATCCAGTTCCGCTTCCTCTCGATGAACATATGGCTGATCGGGCATTATCAAACTACCGCCCTCTACGGCCTTCACCTTATTAGACATCCATTCCTCTATTTTCTGCCATTCACTTTTATAACTCATACCATTCCTTTTTTATGAAGACATGCTATTCTCTCCCGCAAGTGAAAGCACAACTTTAGCTAGTTGTCCCAGCACAAGCGGCTTCGTAATATAGTCCACTACACCATAAGAGCGGGCTTCCTCTATCTTATCCGCCTCTTCCACCGCCGTAACCATGATTACTTTCCCTTTATAGGCTTTCTTTTTCAGCTCTTTCAAAGTCTCCATACCATCCATAAGAGGCATTTTCATATCAAGAATAATAATATCCGGTTCCCTCACTTCCGCAAGCACCAAGGCCTCTCGGCCATTATTTGCCGTAAAAACGTCAAAATTACGTTCTTTAAAAAAGCTCTGCACGAAATCACAGATTTCTGTCTCGTCATCCACCACCATTAACTTAACCATCTCAAACTGCCCCCTCTCACTATGTTTATCCGGACAATAAGAACCCCCCTTTGGGGCAACTAAGCCGTATTGTTCTCCTGTTTTTCTATCCAATTATCGATAGTTGATTTCTTAAATCGCCAGCTGGAACCAACTTTGAAGGCCGGAATCCTCCCTTGCTGAGCATGCTTATAAATTGTAACTACCTTCATCTTAAGATAGTTAGCAACTTCATCTACGGTCATCATTTGATTAGCCATAACTTCCTCCATATATAAAATACTGATTTGACCATACTTGTTATAGTCTTGTTACCTATTATTACTGATTACCATGTATTGTTCTGCATTGCCACTAGTTCATATATATCAATACAAGCTAATGGGTGATGTTAAGTATACTGACTTTTGATAAAAAGGCAAGGATCCACACACTAAAAAACTGTGATTATACGGACTGGAGTTCTTTCTTGATAACGTTTAATATTGTCCTGAGGAATACAACCACCTGAGTGGTAAAAATTCAGAGATTACAAAAAAACTGCCAAAGGGCGGACATCCCCGACTCGCTTCGCTCGCTGAGGCCAGGCAAGTTCCACCCCTACTATGGACCTTTAAAGGGAGAATAATTATTCACCCCTACGATCTATTATACAACTTCCGCTTCCTGTCTCGTTTTCTGACCAGAGGTCAAAACCTTCTCATCTTCCGTTTTTATACCTTCGTCATCATACGGCGACACTACAACTTTGCCCTCAAATACGATAACAACTGTGCGGTATTTACCTTTTTGTATTTTTTCTTCCATTTATCGTCGTCACCATCGTCAATATTCAAGAAGTTCAAGGAAAATGAAATCTCACCTCCATTTTCCTTATCTGGCCCTGGAAAAATGATCTGCGGATCTATAATCTCTTTTGGCTCGGGGACATTTCTAGCCCATCTAACGCACCGCGTGAAATCCCCTAGCGCATTGTATATAACTCTAGCACTAAGATTTGTTGAATCGTAAACTGCCATTGGTCCACTAACAGAGAATGACGCGGGATTGACAAACCAAGAACTCCCTTCAGAACTTGATGTCAATATCATACGGCTACCCGTACCTTTCAAAGTCATCATACCACCAACGGTTTGGGTTTTTCCCGCCTCGAACACTATTGTCTTTCCACCTTCTTCACATGTAAGATTGCAAAAAACATTATCACCTACAACATTGGATATTTTGGAGCTATTCTCAAATTTCACAGTAGACCCACCAGCGCTAAAAATACCATTGTTGGTCCAGTTACCGCTTACAGTAATTAGAGTACTTGCCGGATCCGTAAGCGTTGCACCTAGTTCTATGGTGAGATCGTCGATTATCAACCCACTCTGCAGTACCAACTCGGTATTAACACCGGATATGGTTATATTTCCCATATCTTGGCCGTTTGAATCAAAATTCTGGGCGAGACCGCCGTTAAAAGCAACTATTCCAGTACCTTTGATGAAAGCACCACCTGTGAAATCCGCATCGCCGGCGATTTCAATATCTGCCGATGTCCCGGATAAATCTATGGTTCCATTATTATCCAAATCGCCTGTCAAATCTATGAGTGCGTTATCATCATTAAGATTAAGAACACCAGCTACCCTTAAACTGTCTGCTGTTAAAGTTTCTGGTCCAATATCATAGATACCAAATTCCTGAAAAAGCCCGCCTCTCCCGTTAACAGCCACATTATTCGAAGCGTCTGTAGTGTACAAAATGCGTCCAGGAGTAACAATTGTATTCTGCTCAATCGTTCGCATATCCGCACTTGTCAAAATATTTGCTCCTGTTTCATTTCTTACAATAACCACATTCTGATAAAAATTAAGCGCAAGATCAACGTCACTTGCGACTGTTGTGACCAGGGAAGCGTTAATAGTCACTTCATCTACAAACATGCCTATTATATCGTTAGCTGCGAAGTCAGTGGCGACTAACACATAATCACC
>CAYZXR010000077.1:0-4844 GCA_964482475.1 uncultured Planctomycetia bacterium
AGATCTTTTTTACACATAACCAGAGTTTTCGATTTCCGGCAACTGATGAATTTATTGTCTGGGGAGCACTTAATCCCAATCTTAAAGAGCAGGAGTCACGGAACTATGAGGTGGGGATACGTCAAGCGATAACAGATATTATGCGGGTGGATATCACTGGATACTGGATGAATCTGAAGAACGAGCTTTTTTACGATCCTCTGGGGGGAGTGTTTGGTACAGGCGCTAATGAGAATTACGGTAAAACCCGGCATCAGGGGGTTGAGGTCTCGGTGAAAATGGATGTTGATAAAAATATAGAAATTTTCGGAAATTACTCATTTACTCAGGCCCAGTTTATTGATGGTGTATATGATGGTAAAAGCGTTCCGATGGTCCCCAAAAATAAAGGGAGCATAGGCACCAGGATATCTTTTCTTAAATATTTTAAATTTAATTTTGTTGGGACTTTTGTCGATGATAGGTATTTTATTAATGATCAGCTCAACAGGTATCCAGAGCTTAAAAAGTATTTCACTGTGGATGTGAATCTGTTCTATGAGAGAGGTAATTTCAAAGTTGGCGGTGGAATAAACAATCTGTTCAATGAGAAATACTATGAATACGGAGTTTGCAATGCGACTACTGGAGCTGTTAATTACTACCCGGCCGCGGGTATTAACTTCTTTCTAGACGCGAGTTATAAGTTTTAGAATATAGGAGATCCCTGGATCGCAGTGTTTGGTGCGTGAGTTTTAAGGTATTGTTGTAGCGGGTCTTTTCGTGTATATGGTATGTACGTTACGCCCGGAATACGGTATAATCGTTTCTGATTATTATGTTTGATCCTATTTTTAAACTAGCTCTGGTTATTTCGATAGGCGCGCATGTCGCGGTTATAACACCGGTGCATTTCTTCGCCAATAGGGAAGAAAGTGCGCCGGATGTTATACAGATGAATTATGTCGTTATTGAACAGTCACGCCTAGCTCTCGAAGAGGAAGTGTATGAGGAGGCAGTGGAACAGATAGATGAGAAGCCGGGAGATAAAAAAGAGACAGCGGAGCAGACTGAAATATTTGGGCTTCTGAAAGCGGAGAGAGAAGAAATAGTCGAGCAGTCAAAACCGCAAGAAGAGTCTAAAACAGAAGAGAATAAGAGAGAGGCGGCTCTTCTTAAATATCACAATCTTGTGCGCGAAAAAATAAGAGCAAAATTACATTCCTCCGAATACGTAAGAGAAGAAGGTGAGACGAGTATTACATTTACAATTTCGCCCGATGGGCGTCTTTTGGGTATAAGTAGCGATGTTGTTGGTGACACAATCCATTTGAAACAGCAAGCCATCAGCGGGATAAAATTAGCTGCTCCATTTCCGGCATTCCCTTCTGAGCTGGGTCAGGATCCTATAACATTTTCTCTCAATATAAAATTCGCGATACAATAAAATGAGTCTTGACAATGCGGAGCCAGCGTGCTAAGCTTTAGCAACTAAATAGTTTAGTTGCTAAAATATTTAACAATCAAAGGAAAAAATGAATAATTCAAGCAAGTTCGATTTTGGGACAGAAATGTCTACAATACTTCCATTGCTTTTGAGAGAGGTTATCAGGAAACATGAAATGGCCAAATGTGGGAAAGAATTTACGCCTACCGGCATAGCCATAATTGAGCTGTTAAGCGAGACGGGTGCTTGCAGGATGAGCCGGATAGCATCAATGCTAAATTTAACCATGGGAGCGGTGACAGGGATAATCGATAAAATGGTAGCCGAAGGATTAGTTAAAAGGGAAAGATCCAGTAATGACCGGAGGGTTGTTAAGGTTACATTGCTTAAAAAAGGACGGGACACGGCTAAGCGTGTTAAAAAAATGCGACGGGAAGTAGTAATTGAGCTATATGCTGTTCTTAGCGATACAGAAAAACAAACGTATTTGAGACTCTTAAAAAAGGTATACAATAATTTGGAGAAGCGATAATGAGACACAAGCGATTTGTTGCATATATTGTTTTATTCATGTTTTTTCTTTCGATCCCGCGTGCGCATGGTCAGGGAGATGCCGCTATAGAGATACTGGAGACAAATGTGTCAGGCGAGTCTTTGGACACTGTATCTCTTGATGAATGTGTAATATTTGCTGTTGCGAACAGTTTTGAAGTAAAACTTGCCAAACTTGATCTGTACATAGCGGAGACCGGATTAATGTATTCGGAATCAGTTTTTGATACTTTTTTGTCCGGTGGGTATCGTTACTCGGAAGACAGGAGGAAAAAGGTTTCAACAGCATTGTCAGCCTATGATTACGAAAACTTTTATTATGCTGGGATAGAGAAGACATTGCCGTCGGGGACGGATGTTAGTATTAATTTTGAGGACAAACGATCACGTTTGCAAACTGATTATGCCGGGATTGGATTTTATCATGTGCCGGAGCTTAGCATTAACGTTGAACAGCCTGTTGGTAAAAACATGTTTGGTTTTGTTGATAGAAGCGAGATAACGTTAACATCCTTGGCTATAAAAAATTCTGGACTTGATACGCAAGATAGGATAGAGGAGCTTATCGCGAAGGTTGAAAGGGCTTATTGGACTGCTGTTTTTCGGAAAAGATCTATGGAAATATATGAGGGTATACTTAAAAAAGCCAAGAAACTTCACGAGGTTAATAGAAGGAATTTTGATATAGGTATGATAGAAAAAGTTGATTTTGTTGCTTCTGAAGCTAATGTCGCGAAACGTGAAGCGGAAGTAATTATAGCTAGGAATAGTTACCGCCGAGCAAGGGAAAATCTAAAACTTCTTATGAACTTGGAAGAAGAACAAAGTATTGTTCCATATGGGACGCTGGAGCTTAATAAAATCAGGGAAGATCTTGCGGATTGTCTCGAAGCTTCTTTCAAGAGGCGTCGCGATTATGAGATAGCTAAAAGGAATGCTGAGATAAAAGGACTTAGTTTGAAAGTTAAATCAAACTTAAGATGGCCGGAGATAGATTTTGTGGCAAGCGCGGCATTGAATGGCATAGACGCGAATTTCGGAGATGGTATGGAGACGATTACCAGGGGGAGTAATCCTTACTATTATGTTGGGATTGAGTTTGAGGTACCCATAGAGAATAGGGCGGCCAAGAGTGAATATCTCGCGACAAAGCTCGAGAAAGAAAAATCTTTGGTCGAAATTAAAAATGTTGAAAGAAATATTATTACGGAAGTTGGTAATGCCTTTCGAGATGTTACTTCCTTTGAAGCGAGTTTGGTGTATATAATGAAGGCTGTAGTCTATCAGTCTGAGAAGCTCGCCGAAGAAGAGAAACGTTTTAATTATGGCAGGTCTACTACAAAAAATATTATAGATTATCAACAGGATCTTTTGCACACTGAGTTAGAGGAAGCGAAATATCTTTTTGATCATAGTGTGTCAAAAGTCAACTTAGAGAGAGACATGAATGTTATTCTCGCTAAATATGAGGAAAAAATATGAGTTTGCCTAAATTCAGTGTTAATCAGTCATTGTTTGTAAATATGATATCCGTCTTTATTATTATAGCCGGGGCGATAGTTCTTTTCGGTATGAATAGGGAAGTTTTCCCAAACGTCAATTTTGACATGGTAAGCGTTACTACGGTATATCCGGGAGCGAATCCTCTTGATGTTGAGAAACTGATAACAGTGCCGATAGAAAAAGAACTCAAAGAAGTTGACGGGATAAAGGAAATAAACTCATCTTCCGCTGATAGTACATCTCTCATAATATTAAAAATAGACCCGGACGAGACTAATAAATCGAAAGTTGTCAGGGATATTGAGAGCGCTGTGGATAGAGTTCAGGATTTACCCAGAGAGATTAATGAAGACCCTGTAGTCATTGAAATATCGACAAAACAATATTCTATAATAGAAGTATCACTCACAGGGGATATGAGTGAAACGAAACTGCAGACGTACGCGGACGCGCTTGAAGATGAAATTGAAGATGTGAAAGGGGTGGCGCGCGCCAAGAAGTCCGGGTATAGGGATAGGGAGATACAGGTAAATCTTATGCCTGAAAAATTAAAAGAATATTATGTGTCAATGGATGAAGTGGAAGAGGCATTAGCTACTCGCAATGTTAGTGTGCCGGCGGGTGAGATTAATACGGATACGACTGAGTACAGCATAAGGACAACAGGAGAATTCGCGACGATTAAAGAAGTGGAGAATGTTATCATACGGGCGAATGATTCAGGGAATTGGCTCAGGATCAAGGATATAGCTACAGTAAAGGATACGTTCAAGGATGAGGATATAATCTACAAAACCTGGGGTGCGCGTTCGATAAATCTTGTCATTCTTAAAAAAGAGTCAGGGGACGCGCTGAGCATGGTTGACGAAGTTAAGAAGCGATGTGAAGAATTTAAAAAGAATTGTCCGGATGATCTTAAGATAGCGTATGTAAATGATTATTCATTTTTTGCCCGTAGAAGATTGAATGTGTTAAAAAATAACGGCTGGTTTAGCTTGATGCTGGTTATTGCTGCTATGTTGCTTTTTTTGCAGAAACGTGTGGCGATGGTGGCGATACTTGGTATTCCAATAGCTTTTTTTACAACGTTTATTGTTATGGATATGCTAGGTATAACTATAAATCTGGTAAGTATGTTCGGGCTTATTATTGTGTTGGGTATGCTGGTGGATGACGGGATCATTGTCGCGGAAAATGTTTATCGTTATGTTGAAGACGGGGTACCGCCAAGGGAAGCGGCCGTTAAAGGAACCGAAGAGGTTATGGGGGCAGTAACCGCGGCTGTTTTAACCACAGTGGCGGCTTTCGCGCCGTTACTTTTTATGTCCGGGATCATTGGCCAATTTATAAGGAACATACCTAT
>CAYZXR010000078.1:0-2276 GCA_964482475.1 uncultured Planctomycetia bacterium
TTTGAAGAAAGAAAGAAGTCGAGAAATATAAGCCGTAGGACTAATTTTGTGCAAATTAAAGACGTTGCGGAGGTGAAAGATACAGTTAAAGACCGTACAAGTTTTTCCAGATTTAACGGTGATGAAAATGTATCTGTTACAATACAGAAACAGTCACAAACAAATACGATACAAGTTGCTGGGAGCATACGAAAAGCTCTGGGTCCTCTTGGAAAAAAACTTCCCAAAGACATAAAACTAGAAATAATTTATGACCAATCTCTCTTTATACATGATGCCATAGATGGTGTGCGTGACGCGGCTTTGCAGGGTGGAGTGCTGGCCTTTCTCGTACTTTTGGTATTTTTAAGAAATTTCAAAGCCTCGGCTATTGTAACGTTAAGCATTCCTATATCGATCATGGTAGTTTTCACATTCATGTACTTTGGTGGACTATCTATAAACATAATGTCACTCGGGGGGTTGGCACTTGGAGTGGGGATGCTTGTCGATAACGCGATCGTTGTTATTGAAAACATTTTCAGGCATAGAGAACTCGGAAAGTCAGCCGAAGAAGCCGCGGGAGAGGGTGCGGAGGAAGTATCTAACGCTATTGTCGCTTCTACGCTAACAACTATAGCGGTATTCCTTCCCATGGTTTTTGTTGTTGGAATAGCCGGACAGTTGTTTAAGGAACTGGCCTTTACAGTAACTTTTTCATTGATTGGGTCCTTATGGGTCGCGTTAACTCTTATTCCTCTTCTTAGTTGTAAACTTGGAGGAAAAAAAGACACCTCTATGGGGATAAAAGCATTTGCCGGAGGAGAGCTCTGGCAAAAAGTTGTCAAAAAATATGATAAGTTTCTTAGAATATTCTTGAAAAAAAAGAAACTGGGTCTTTTATTTATACTGGGAATATTTCTCGCGAGTTTGTTCCTTGTTAATTTCCTTGAGAAAGAACTTATGCCAAAAACTGATCAGGGTGAGTTTGTAGTCAAAGTTGATATGCCCGTAGGTACGGTTGTTAACGAGACGAATGATATGGTGCTATTGCTGGAAGAGGAGATTGCCGCGCAGAAAGATGTGGAATCAGCCAGTTCGGTTGTAGGGTCGGCAAGCTCTGAAACCGCGCAGGATGTCGTTAAAAGTATAGGTTCCCACCAGGGCCAGATAATAGTCATACTTAAAGAGAAAAGAAAAAGCAAGACGGTTGATGTAGTCCGCGTTCTTCAGGATATTTTTCAGGATGGTAAGTATAAACCGGCGAAAATAGAAATTTTAATGCAACAGGGGATAATGTCAGGGAGTTTCGGAGGAGGAGGAAAACCTATAACCATTGTGGTAAAAGGTGATAATTTATTGAAAATGGGGCAAGTAGCGGAGAAAGTCAGGAATGGACTGAACACTATAGACGGTGTATTTGGTGTCGAAGACGATATGCCGGAACCTTCTCCCGAAATAAGGCTTACAATAGACAAAGATAAAGCCGCATTGCATAGTCTTTCGGTTGTTGATCTTGCCCGGGTGGCTCAGATCATTCTACGAGGGTATATACCGTCACAGTTTAAGGAAAAAGGTAAAGAAGTAGATATACGAGTCGTGTTGAGAGAAGAAGACAGGGCGACATATGATCAACTTTATAGAATTCGTGTATCAAGCCCCACGAGCGGCAAGGTGCCTCTGGGCATGGTGGCGTCTTTTGAAAAAGGGGTGGGGCCTAGTGAGATACGACGTGTAAGCCAAGAAAAAACTATTACCATTTCCGCGAATATGGCCGGTAGGAAAATGTCGAATGTGATGGGTGAAGTTGAGAAGATGATTAAAGGGATAAAGTCCAAAGGTAATTGTCGTATACGGATCGCCGGAGAATCGGAAGAGATGGTGAAGTCTTTCAATAGTTTGAAGTTTGCCCTGATACTTTCAATTGTTTTGGTTTATATGATAATGGCAGCGCAGTTTGAGTCTTTAACACAACCGTTGATTATTTTATTCACTGTTCCGTTGTCACTTATTGGTGTTCTCATAGCGCTGTATGCGACCAATACATCCGTTAGTGTTGTGGCTCTTCTCGGTGTCATTATGCTGGGCGGTATAGTTGTTAACAATGGCATTGTAATGATAGATTACACAAATATTCTTATGGGAGAGGGTAAGAATGTTATGGAAGCGGTGATAGAGGCAAGCAGGGCACGATTGCGACCTATTATCATGACAGCGTTAACTACGGTGTTGGGGCTTCTTCCCATGGCCATAGCTGTCGGCAGAGGGTCAGAACTTAGAGCTCCGATGGCAATAAG
>CAYZXR010000078.1:2376-3485 GCA_964482475.1 uncultured Planctomycetia bacterium
CGATTTTCAATAGAAAAGCCAGTGAGCACATTAATGCTTTTTGCCGCGTTTTGCCTATTTGGCATGATAGCACTTACCCGCTTACCTGTAGAACTGTATCCTGATATATCTTTCGGTCAGATCAGTATTATCATTTACATCAGGGGAGGTATTCCTCCCACTGAGGTAGAGTTAATGGTGAGCAAGCCTATTGAAGAGGCCGTAAGCACCGTATCGCACCTGGAAAGCATGATGTCCATATCCAAAGAGGGCGAGGCTACCATTGTTCTCAGTTTTGAACAGGGGCTTAATATGCAGTTGGCAGCCATGGAGGTAAGGGAGAAGTTCGCGAAGGTTAAGGACAAGATGCCCAAGGAGGCTGAGAAACCGATTATCGCTCAGTTCTCACAAACTGATGTTCCGATCGTTATACTTGCGGCTACGAGTCGTAAGCGTACCCCGGAAGAATTACGTAACATTGTTGATGAAAATGTTAAGGAGAGGCTGAAAAGGGTAAAAGGTGTCGCGAATGTCGAAGTGGGCGGAGGTCGAGAGCGTAAGATAATAGTTGAAGTGGACAAGAACGCGCTTTACAGGTATTCCGTATCGATTAATCAAATCATAAGTGCGCTTGGTTCCAATAACCTTAACATTCTTCTTGGTGAATTCGAGCAACAGAAGAGTAAGCTCTTAATACGCGCGATAGGACAGATAGAAAACGTGGATGATATTAAAAACACAGTTGTTATAAACCGTCCGGATGGTTCGGTTGTTCGGGTAAGAGATGTAGCTAACGTTAAGGACTCCTACATGGAGGCAAAAACATATTCCAGAATAAACGTTAATCCGGTAGTTTCGTTGTATATTCAAAAGGAGTCGAAAGGGAACACCATCGCGGTAACAGCGGACATACTCAAGGAGATCGAGGATGTTAAGGCTAGGTTGCCGGAGGACGTAAACATCATTGTTACGAAAAACCAGGCAAATTTCATTCAGACATCAATACTCAATTTGCGAAATTCCCTGTTGCGTGGCGCGGTGATGATCATATTTATCCTTATGCTGTTTATGACGAAATGGCAGCGTAGTTATGCTTTTGTTATCCCGGCAGGATTGACTGCCGCTGTTTT
>CAYZXR010000078.1:3585-4781 GCA_964482475.1 uncultured Planctomycetia bacterium
GAAACGACAAGTGAGTCTGCCGAGGTGAAACAGGGATTTCTCGCACCATTCTATAGAATACAGCGCAAAGGGTTGTTGTTTGTATTCAGGAGACGATTTTTGCTGGTAGGACTTGCTATAATTTTGTTTATTGGGGCCATTTTTGTATATGGAAAGATGGGAAAAGAATATCTTGGAAGTACAGAACAGAATAGGTTTACGATATTTATCGAGCTGCCAACCGGGGCTAAATTGGATTCCAGCGATGCAGTTGTTAGAAAAGTAGAAGAGATATTGAAGGAAGTACCTGAGGTGAAGGAATTCACTTCACGGGTAGAGGCATGGTCGAGCAAAGTGTATGTAAACCTTGTCGGTCTTACGGAACGGCAACGGTCTATATCTGAGATAATTGAGAGTCTGAGGCCTAAAGTCGCTCGTTTGCAGCCGGCTTTTGTATACTTCGAAGAGGAACAGGAAGTAGGGACAAAAGAAATCACTCTGAATGTGTTCGGGTTTGATTATGATATATTGAGAGAAATAGCTATAGCCATGACGACTCGCTTGGGGAGGATACCCTATTTTACCGATACAAAAATAAGAATGCGTGAAGGGCGTCCGGAACTTTGGATAAATGTTGATAAAAAGAAGGCTGCTGGTTTTGGAATGACAACGAAGGATGTTGCTGATATTGTTCATGCTAAGGTCAGAGGCGTAAGGGCCACAATGTTTCATACTGCGGCTAGTGAAGTTGAAACAATTGCCAGGATGAAAGAAAAGGATCGTAGAACGGCCAAAGATATACATAGCCTGACGGTATCAAAAAAAGGGGATGATAGAGTTATTATTGATCAGCTTGCCGATTTTGAGTATGGCCTGGGGCCAAGTGAAATTTGGCGTAAGGGTAGGGCAAGGATGATACAGGTCAGCGCCAATATCGGTGAAATTCCTCTAAGTAAGGCGGCAAAAGTAGTTGAGGAGAACTTCTCGGATCTACAACTTCCCGAAGATTATTATTATGAGATCGGTGGAGACTATGACACCCTGCTTCAAACACAGCAAGAGTTTAAACTAACCATCCTAGTTATACTTGTTCTTATATACCTTGTTCTAGCGTCAATATTTGAATCTTACAAACAGCCATTCATTATAATGGTAACGGTTCTACTTGCGACGATAGGGGCGATAGGGGCGCTCTATGTATCTGGAACATCTATTGG
>CAYZXR010000079.1:0-2366 GCA_964482475.1 uncultured Planctomycetia bacterium
CCAACAACCGGCCCAACCGCTTCAACACGCATTACCTCAAAAGAAACGTTTTCAATTTTCTCCTTAAGGCCCGCGATGATTTCATCCGTTTTCCCTTTCAATGACCGTATGATTATTCCCTTCCCCTCGCCAAACTGCTGTATGGATGATTCGCCTAGTCCTTTTGAATCCAACATATCCCGGACATCTTCGACCTCAACAACTTCTTCGAATTCAAACTGCTGTAGGGCCCCACCGGTAAAATCAATACCATAATTTTGTGCGCCTCTTTGCACAAAAAGAAACATGCCGACAACTATCACCACAATGGATACGGCGTACGCAATCTTTCTTATTTTCACGAACTGTATGTTCGGTTGTGAAAAGAATTGCATCATCTTGAGTTTTTTGATACCGCCGGAACCAAGTGTCAAGAGATCCAATATCAAACGTGTGACAACAAGAGCGGTAAACATACTAGCCACAATACCTATGCTTAATGTCGTGGCAAAACCTCGAACCGGACCTGTACCAAACTGAAACAAAATAAGAGCCGTTATCAGAGTAGTAACGTTGGCATCCAAAATCGTCAGAAACGCTTTGTCGTATCCCGCGGAGACAGCAGCCCTAAGCCCCTTGCCCAATCGGGTTTCTTCGCGTATTCTCTCAAAAATAAGAACATTGGCATCTACCGCCATACCTATAATAAGAACAAGGCCCGCGATACCCGGCAACGTAAGCGTCCCACCAAAATACGCAAGAGCGCCAGTGATCAGCGTGATATTAAGAACTAACGCGAAATCCGCGATAGCCCCCGCTAGTAAGTAATATATCGCCATAAATATCAGAACTGCTATTCCACCAATCAAAATTGCCCTTATACCTTTTTGAACTGAATCTTTACCAAGCGCAGGACCTACAGTCCTTTCTTCTATCATCGTAACAGGTGCGGGCAAGGCACCGGCTCTAAGAACAATAGCTATGTCTTTCGCGTCCTGTACGGAAAAATTACCACTAATCTGCGCCCTCCCGGATGGGATTCGTTCGCGAATGACCGGAGCCGTGTAAATTTCGCCGTCAAGAACAACAGCAAGGCGTTTTCCCACATTCATACCGGTAATACCCGCGAAAGTCTCTCCCCCCTCACTGTCCAGCTCCAAAGAAACATATGGCTGACCGAAATTTTGCTGGCTAAATTCCATCGTAGCGTCAACCAGGGTATCGCCCGTAAGCTCGGCATCCACTTCTAGAAGCATAGGCTCTGTCCTGCCATCCCTAGCCTTCATATATTTTAGTTCATAACCTTCTATTTCTTCTCCAGCGATAGCTTTTTTCAAAAGCTCGGGATCATCAGATACAAGTCTGAATTCCAGATGAGCTGTCTTTGCAATTATCTCTTTTGCTCTGGCCCTGTCCGTAACTCCGGGAAGTTGTACAAGGATACGATCGTTTCCCTGCAACTGTATAACCGGTTCAAGGACACCAAACTGGTCAATTCTGTTACGTATGACCTCTAGTGCTCGTTGCGGAGCGTCTTTGGCTTCATTGGGGGACAATGCGGAAGTATCGACCTGCAAAACCATATGCATGCCTCCCTGAAGATCTAAACCCAGGTTGATCGTCCCTTCCGTAACAATATTACCTTCCTTATCCTGAATATCGAAAGGCGGATATGAATACCAGATAGCCGCACCGGCTATCAAAACCACTAAAATGCTTTTCCATTTAAGCTTTCTCCACATATTAGACCATCCTCTCTTAGTTCTTTTCTTCCACCTTCGGGGTTTCCGAAGTACCCTGACTTTTTCTAAGTTTTGAAATGAAACCTCTCTGAACCTTTATTCGGGTGTTATCATCCACTCTTAAAGTTATAACATCGTTCTGGATATTGACGATCGTACCAAGAACCCCTCCAGAAGTAACAACTTCATCATTTTTCTTTAAGGAATCAAGCATTAAAGCGTGTTCTTTCTGGGTTTTTTTCTGAGGACGAATAAGAACAAAGTAGAAAATAGCGAATATGAGTATTATCGGAACAAAACTCATTATCGGGTTTGACTGCGGTGCCGCAGCTTGTGTCGTTGCGCTTTGCGCGAATGCAAGAACCATCATGTTAAAACTCCTTTTGGTATTAGGTGTTACGAAGAACGGAAGTTCTCCAAAAAACTCTTTTTAAACTCCTGAAAGCGATCCTCTCGTATAGCTTCCCTCGAAAGTTGTATAAGTTTAACATAAAAGCATATGTTATGCAAAGAAATCAGCCTGAGAGCAAGTATCTCTCCAGACTTAAACAAATGTCGGATATATCCTCGAGTATAATTTTGACAAGCGGGACATACACACTCCGGGTCTATAGGCCTAAAATCATCTTTATACGGCGCGTTACG
>CAYZXR010000079.1:2466-4666 GCA_964482475.1 uncultured Planctomycetia bacterium
CATCTTTTTCTTTCATCATGATATGCCCCTCCCTGGACTATCCCGAATAAAGCTGATCCATTTCCTCTTTCTGCCAAATGCTCTTTAGCACGCTTCGCCCATCTTAGGGTAAGATCAACCGAATCCTCTACATATCTTTTATCGGCGGGATACTTTACACATTCGTCTAATGGCATCATAATATCGCTACCAAGCATAAGCTGAAAATCCACAACACTTTCCGGAGTAAAAAAATGACTCGTTCCATCCAGATGCGACCTGAATTGGACGCCTTCCTCCGAGATCTTCCTCAAGTCCGCGAGACTGAATACCTGAAAACCTCCGCTATCAGTTGTTATGGCACCTTTCCATCCCATAAAATCATGCAAACCACCGGCTTTTTGAATTATTTCTTTTCCGGGTCTTAGATATAAATGATATGCATTAGATATGATCATCTCTACGCCGTACTCAGATAATTCTTCGGAGGAAATTGCCTTAACAGTAGCCTGCGTCGCTACCGGCATAAATACAGGAGTATTTATTTCTCCATGATTTGTAAACAACTTTCCACATCGTGCGCGAGAATTCTTATCCCTATGCTCAACTTTAAAAAAACTCATAGTTTCCTTTCATGATATAGCGTTTTCTGGATATTCTCACGGCTAAAACATAACAATGATGACAATAATGTATACCGCCAAAAGGGATTAGATCTATTCTATCGACTTTTTTAATTGATCCCGGGAACGCCTTTTAAAGTATTCTTCACCATAGTCAGCAGCTCTTCAGGATGGAATGGTTTGGTAATGTAGTGCTCAACACCGCAAGCTTTTGCTGTCATCTTCTCAACGTCATCATCAAGACATGTAAGGAAAATTTTAGGAATTTCCATATACAGCCCTCTCTCTCTAAAATCCTCGATAATGTTAAATCCGGATCTCTCGGGCATAAACACATCGATCATGATCAAGTCCGGACTGTGTGTGTCTATATATTCTTCCGCCTTTGAGGGATCCGACAAGGTTACAACATCATACCCTTCACCTTGAAGCATGTCTCGAAGTGTAAGCAAGAAATCCTCATTATCATCAATCGCCAAAATAACTTTTTTCATCTGCCTCCCCTGTCCATCCTTGAAATTGTTTCTCTGCCTCAATCATTTTAACACCGTCTCAATTAGCTTGCAAACCAATAATTACATAATAGCTACAAAATCAGCATTGCGTCTCCGTATGAAAAAAATCGAAATTCTGCCTCAACTGCCCGATGATATGCCTCTAGGGTAAGATCCCTGCCAGCTAAAGCGGAAACAAGAATAAGAAGAGTCGATTTGGGAAGATGAAAATTGGTTACAATTCCATCGATGATCTTAAACTCATAACCTGGATAAACATAAAGATCTGTCTGCCCGCCTCTGGCAGCCACTTGCCCCTTCCCTATGGCAACAGTTTCTAGAACCCTGGCGGATGTCGTCCCCACAGCCACTACTTTTCCACCGTTCTTCTTTGTCTTATTGATAACACCAGCCGCTTCAGACGTAAACTCAAAGTATTCAGAATGCATCTTATGCTCTTCTACTATATCTTCTTTGATCGGAGCAAAACTGCCATAGCTCGTATGCAATGTGACAGTTGCAAGACTTACGCCTTGTGTCAGTGCCTGATCCAATAAAGATTTTGTAAAATGCAAACCGGCAGTCGGAGCTGCTGTCGCACCATCATGAGCGGCATATACCGTTTGGTAATCTTCACGGTCCCGCGGAGTATCATCACGTGAGATATATGGTGGAAGCGGTACATGCCCACCTTTGAGGATTTCATGAAGAGGCGCATTAAATTCAACAAAACGTCCCGCTTTCGCGCGTTCCAGAACCTTAACTCGAAAACCGTTCTCCAATTCTATTTCTTCGCCTTCTTTAATTCTTCTAGAAGGATTGACCAACGCACATGGACGTTCCGGATTAACATTAAGCAAAAAGATCTCAACTTTTCCACCGGTTTTCCGCCTGCCGAAAAGCCGCGCCGGAACCACCCGGGTATCATTCACAACAAGGCAATCCCCATCATTTAAATACTCCAAGATGTCCCGAAACACCTTCTCCTTGATGTCGCCACTCGCACGATCTATCACCATAAGGCGGGCTGAATCCCTTTCTGCAAGTGGCATCTGCGCAATAAGTTCCGCTGGAAGTCCATAATCAAAGTCTGTCAATTTCATG
>CAYZXR010000080.1:0-4654 GCA_964482475.1 uncultured Planctomycetia bacterium
AAATGAGTTGTAATGCGTGAAAATAATGGCGGAGAGGCAGGGAGTCCTCTAAGCGTGTTTTGTAACTTCTTTAAAGATAATGAGTTATGGCTTTAACCTATTTTGCTACTTGAAGTTACGTCTTACAATATCTTACTAAATTTTACAACTTTACACTGCATATTCACCTAAGATGGGCAAGATTTGGGCCACAAAAACGTTTAAAACTTTAACGATAGACAGTCCTTTTTAAGAACTAATCATGCCACAGCATTTTTTGAACTTAATTCGCTTCCCAGATGAATCTGTTTTTCCACAAGGACATGGATCGTTTCGGCCAACCCCTATAAACTTCATTCTCGTAGCGATATTAACATAATCTATTGTTTCAATAGAAGGTATCCTATAAGTCATCCATGTTTCCCCTGAAGCATTTGTAATCGACATGTCTCCTTGGCAAATTATATCCATGCCTATTATTGCACCTGCATTATTGGCTATGCTTGGGCATTCGCTCACCAATACGCCTGCTATGCAAACTTTGTTGGGTAGAAAAAAATTAACCATGTAAGTATTCGCTTGGCTCGTTCCTCCCGCATGATTAACCATAACATTGCCTACAGGTACTAAACCTAAGGCATCGACCGTAACCTTAGTAACTACGCTCCTTGTAGCACCAGTATCCCATAATGCCGTGGTCTCATGTTGTTCTGGATGAGGCGAAGGCGGTTTTGCGGGGTCAAATGCAGGTGTAACATGTAGCTGCGTTATTATACGATCCGCTCGCCCATTATGCTTAATAGTGAATGCGTGGAAATTAGGGATTTGTTTCATAACTTAAAATTGCACCAGATTGGCTGTTGCTATTGTAATGGTATAAGCGGCTGTGCCTGGTTCACACGGTTGAATCATACATGAGCCAATTTCTCGAGATTCTTGTATAGCAATATATGCTTCCAATGCAGAGGAATAACTACCAACAACACTCTGACCTTTGATAACTAAAAATTTCCCACGATATTTAGCTACAAGATCACTTTGGTTAGCGATAAAATAGTCGAACTCTTGTTTAAACATTTCGTCCTCCAGCCTACATTTTCATACTCATTGTTCAAAAACTATTTCAGGATCTTATCAAACTCCTCTTTAAATTCCTGCTTTTTTAAGGTTTCATTATAAAATGGCAACCCGACAAGGCGATATTTGTCAGATTCAAACAAATCGACTATCGCAAAATGGCTTTCCATGTCTTTGAGAAAATCTTCTTTCCATTGATCGGTTTTTAATAAATGTTGGCCTTTAGGCTCAACGAATAGCTGTAATGACATAACTTCCTTTGTGCCTTTTAGGGTGAGGAATAGCACAAAATCAGGCTCAAACGCTCTGCCGTCAGAAAAACGATAAATCTTAAATATTCGCTCGTTTCTCAAAAGATAAATATCTGAGTATTTCTTTTTAAGCTCATCCATAGCATGCCGGACAAACTGAACAAAATATTTTTCCTCTGACGTACCGTAATTCTCATCATACATATACCAGTCATGATCTTTTAAGTGCAGACGCAAGTCATCCCTTATTGTCTCGCTCATGGCAACACCAAACTCTTTGTCGTCCCCGCCAATTAACACCTCGCCAGTCTTTGAAGAATCAACAACTTTACAAATGCTGTACCCCTTAAACTCTTTCGTACCGATATATTCCGTTGTGCTTGCTTCGATTTTTCCGGCTAAATTCTTAAACGTATCAAGAGCGACATTATATTTGTCGTGATTGCTCAACGCATCCAACCTCTCTTTTGTGCCGGACACTTCAATATCCACTTCTCCCAGATAATCATCAGAAATCAAAAACTCATCTACAGACTTTAAGGAGTGAAAATACTGCTTCAAATTAGAGAACCTATAAAACTCTACCTTATCGAGAGCCTTTCGGTTTATATGTTTTTCAATACGGTTAAACTTAATCGTCTTTTTATCTAACGCCTGATCCTGTCCACTGCCTGGTGACGCTTCATCAAAAACACTTGTCTCGGTCGTCTTACCGACCCTTAATTTATACTGAAAGATCGTTTCAGAAACAAGATCTCGCATTTTCTTAACGTTATCCCGGCTGTTTTTCTTCTGCTCATTGATAAAAAGAAGCCCGTTTTTCCAAAACCTTGTTTTCTTTATCTCGTCCTTAATAGAGATTGTAACCTGCTTGCGTTTATCATCCGGCGGGGCAATGCCGCTTTTGACAAGCTCGGCTTTGATCTCTGAGATATAGCGAGAATCATTAAGGCTGTGGTAATGAAGCTCCTCTAACACCCTTAACTCGCTGTTAATATCTTCGTCATATTTGCGTTGAAACTTATCCTCGCCCTCATCAAGCGTGAAAGGGTAATACCTCGCGCCACGGCCGATAAGCTGTGCCTCTGAAACGGTCGTTTTCCCGGATTTACAGTGCCTTGTGTCTCGCGTTTCATAAAGACGCACAATATCAAAGAGGTTAAGCACGTCCCACCCTTCATTGAGCATATTCACTGTAAAAATAACACGTGTTTCGTTATGCTCCGCTTCAAGCGTGTTGACTTTGATCTGCTTTACTTCGCTGTCCGCTTTTGAATTGACTGCAATACACTTTTCCTCTGAAAAATCCTCTTTAATCTCACGTACTAAGTTTTGATAAGTGACTCTGTTTTCTTTAAAAAAGCCGAATGCCTTTGCAACAATTCCCTCTGAATTGCTGCGCTCAATTTTCTTAATATCGCCTACTTTGAGCTTTTTGATCATATCCTTAAACGCAATCTCGGCTTCTTCTGACTGGGCAATAGTTTTTTGTGCCTTGACCAAGATGACCGGTTTTAGCTGTATCTTGTATTTTTCGGCAACTTTACGTCGATACTGGCTCAAGATAACCGCTTGCAAAGCCCTCTCCATAAGATCGAGGTCGGACTGAATAATCTGTACGTCCTTTGAAAACTTGTCCTCCCGAAATTGTTTAAGCGTGTATTGATATATAATCTTATCTTCATACTTGTTGCGGAGCGCCCGATCCTCAAGGTCAATCGTTGCCGTGTATTCAAGCATTATATTACGATTGTCGCTCTGGAAGGTCTTATTAACCGTATTTTCCCAACTTGTGCTTTCTTCAATTTCTTCTTTACTCATCTTCGCGTGATTTTTAGTTAATGCGTTTATGTGATGAGCTTCATCAGATAAAAAAACTATTTTTTTATGCTTAAAATCTTCCAGCGTAATAGCGTTCTCCTGCGGAGTCCATATACGAGAATGCAAACCCTGAATAGTCGTAAACAAGATATTGATACTATCTTCGTTCCCGCCTTCAAAGTTATCGACCTCTTGAACAACAACTTCCTTGTCATTAAACCTTATCTGCTCTGCAAAAAGATATTTCGGTGAGGACTTATCAAGAAAATTCGCTTTTGTCTTTTTAATAATTGTTGTGCTGTTCACAAAGAAAATGAAATTTCGATATCCAAGCTTATATAGGTAGAGAATATTCGACGCCATCAAGAAAGTTTTACCACTTCCGGTCGCCATATTGAAAAGCAAGTGGATAGGAAGTTTTTTATCTGTATTATCACCTGAAAAGTAATAAACAAGCCTTGCTAATGCTTCTGTTTGATATTTTCTTATTACAAATTTTGGGTTGAGATTTTGTAAAACGAAACCTGGGAGTGTTTTATATTGACTTAAAAATCCTCTCCGAGATATTGAATTTAATTCTTCAACTAATATCTGACTGTTTACCATAATTAAATACTCTGTCTGTAAAACTCTTTATTAAGCTTCTTATCATCAGCACTGACTTTATATGTGACATCATCGATCTCGCTCAAATTAACGTAAAGATGATTTTTATCAAGACACTCACACAAAACTTGCTTCTGATCTTCAAGCGACAATTTCTCAAACTTTTTTTCATCAAACCTGGACAGGTCTATGTCATAACGAAAGAAAGCTTCTTTTTTCATTTTCTCGTAAACATTCAAGAGATTGCGTAAGGTATTAGCGTCTTTGATGCCCTGCATATATCTCTCGTTCCAATCCATTAGCTCTGCGTAGATGAATGATCCACCTCCTTGCCAAACAATCTCTTTCGATATCCCGCTTTGCTCCCCTTGAAAAACTTTTTTCATACGTTCTAACGTTGCAGTCGATATGTAATTCATTTGTTCTATTCCGATATATTGTCTCTTCATTTTTTGTGCGACCGCAAGCGTTGTTCCTGTTCCGCAAAAGAAATCTAAAACTATATCATTTTCATTTGTAGACACTTCAATTATTCTCTTTAGCAATTTTTCAGATTTTTGCCCCTTAAACTCGTCACAACCTAACATTTTAGAAACTTTCTCTCCCGAATAAGAAACTATGGCAATACTGTTCAATTTATCGTAAATGCTCGCATTCCACGTATCCTCTAAGGGATATTTCTCTGGTAAGCCCAAAAATTGTATAAAGTCAAAAAAGTTTTCCTTATCTTTTTTCTTAACACCGAATTTATTTAAATACTCAAATATTTCCTTCTTGCTGTTGTTATTAAAACGCTCCATATAATCAGGGGGTTTGTTATAAACTTTATTGAATAAAAACTGATCCGGATTATTCGAGTAAAACAAGAGATATAATAGAAAGTTGTGGATTGAGGGTTTGACAGTTTAAAGAAAATGACG
>CAYZXR010000081.1:0-4610 GCA_964482475.1 uncultured Planctomycetia bacterium
GTTAACAAGATAGAATAAAATAACATACTATTAGGAATATTACAAGGGGGTATTTTGGGTCTAAACAAGCGTAAATGAGCGCAACCAGAGACTAAACCCCGTTACACCCCGTAGGTGTCTTACACCTACGGGGTGTAACGGGGTAAAACATAATCGTAAACTCAAAATTATAAGTATCTCAGAATATGCCTTAACTCTTCATATCGATTTCGACGGTCTTCCGTATTGTATTTTTTAGCGACAGGTACTATCACAAAAAACATGATATTAGACCTATCTCCGGCATCAACAGCATCATTGATTCTTAAGTTGAATTTCGCGGGATCGATATTCATTGCCTTCAGCACCCCGAACACTCCACCAGCCGTCTCACGTGTAAGATAGTTTATTAGTGACAACGTCACCATCTCAAAAATAGGATAATAAAACTCTCCTTTAATTGTCTCTTTTTCGTTAAGTCCTTCTTCATTGATATAAGCAGGATTGATATTTGTATTCCTAGTCTTTGCCGCCCAATCATTCATCTTCCCAAGCTCATCCTTGTCAGATTCCGGTGCATACGTAAAAACCAACACATCTTCCCGATCTTTTAAGTCAAGTGCCCTTTTCTGCAGGGCTCCCGGGGTCAACTCTTCTCTTTCAACACCCTCCAAGAACTCACCAAACAAATTATCTTTTTTGAGAATGTCTATACAGTCATACACATTGTTTATAGCCTCTTTAGTTTTAAGGTTCTCGCTGAACAAAAGAAACA
Organism: uncultured Planctomycetia bacterium; assembly: GCA_964482475.1. Classification (GTDB taxonomy): domain Bacteria; phylum Omnitrophota; class Gorgyraeia; order Tantalellales; family Tantalellaceae; genus JAHJBY01. The sequence goes on from CAYZXR010000081.1 coordinate 755, forward strand.
CTTTCTTTTTCGACATGGCGGTTGACAATAACGCACTCATGAATTTATTCACCATTTCTTGAGGGATATTTTCTGGATTGACGTCTTTATCTTCTTGTCCTATAACTGGATCAACTGCCAGCTCTGCCTTGACCTCTTTTGGGACACCTAAATTCAAATCTACTAAGACTTCAGAACTTTGAAGCGCAGGATCATCCTCAAAAGAAAAAAGTGATTGCTCAGGATCTTCCGATTGAGGAGACTTTTCAACACTTGGGGATATCTTATTGGTTCTCTCTTTCAATTCATAAACAAAAGCGGTAATATATTCTTTTCGATAAAAAGAATCTGATTGCCAAGGGGAAACAGCAAATTTGGAATTATAAAATAAATTTTTCTCTTCCATTCCGCATTTTTCAAGCTCTTTATAAAACTCATCTTCACCTTTTCTGCCGATAAATACAATTTTAGCACCAGGTTTCTTTGCTATGCGTAACATTTCCTCCCAAAGTTGTTCCATCCATTTGGATTCATACTCGGAATCTTCCATCGCACCTTCCGTGATCATTACCATGTCCACGCTATTATTATCTGCCGGTATCCCTCTTTGTGGTACACCTTTTATACGCGGTCTACAATCCGCCAATCTAAATTGGATATTATCAACCAATTTCCCTTCCTTTTTTCTCTTTTGCAATTCATCTATCGCCCTACCTAGACTAATAGGACTGGCATCCAGTCCTACAAATTTTAAAGAGGGATACTTTGCGGCTATACTCATAAGCGTCTCACCATTACATCCGATAGAATATATCCGGAAATTTGGCTTCAATCTTGACATACCGGTTTTTTTCGTAAGAAAATCAATCTTTTTATCTAACTCTACAGTAGACAATTTAGTGGGCCAGTCATATCCTATATAGAGATCATCTATCTCACTTAAAACATCATCACCCATACGTTTTCTGGCAGCCATAACAGCGGTTTCTAAAGACTTATACCTTTCTTTTTCAATTTTCATAAGTACCATATAAGACCAAAGCTCCACCTGCTCATATTGGGTTAACCGTTTAAGATTTGATCTCAAATATTTTTTATGAAGTTTATGCAAATAATACAACCTGTCATCATCATAAACCCCACATTCCTTCAAAAGATCTTCCCTGTCAGAATAGTGAAACTGGCCATCATCCTTAAGAAACAACTGTTCTCTCTTGGCCATATCAAGTGCTTTCTCTATAGATATATTTTCAATTTTCAGCGTTTCACTCGAAGGCATATCGTTTATAACTTCAAATTCTTGTCTACTAAGAACAGCCCACAATTTGATGGAATCAACGATATCTAATTTGTGGTCTTTAACAAGAGTCATGAACAACCTACGTCTTTCAGCTTTTGTTAGATTAGTAAATTTGTTTTTCTCTTCGTTCGCGAATTTCTTCAATATGTTTGTTGTCTCAGGATTTTGTCTCGAGAAATTTCTCGACCCGGTCAGCATAATAAAATCCCCCGCCAACTTGATCAAAACTAACGCATCAACTGTTTTGAACAACGGATTTGAAATACGTTCGGAGGGTTTACTGGGATTGTCTATCTCTAATGAGACAAACGCGGCTCTATACAGCATTGTCCAAAATCGCCCCGGGGATCCCCTGACCAAATTGGATTGTCTATAAAATTTTTGAAAAGTATCTCTAAATACTTCTTCCTGCAAGTACCTGTAATCTATCGATTCACTGATGACGCGTTTAACAAGTGTATTCTCAAATTCCCGCATAAATTTATTTGATTCGCTTGACGCTTTAACTAACCACTCAAATTTACTCGTAATGTCTTCGACTCTTCCTCTTTTTTCCTCAAAAGTTTCGTTGCCTTTTTTCTCACGAATGAATGCCCAAGTAAGAGGCAAAAGCATGCGAAACTCCGGTTCGCTCATGAACTCTTTCGTGCTCCGTCTAAGAAGATCACGACATTTTTTAAAATTTCCAGTTGAAGCAGCTTCTCGAATCGGTAGAATAAAGTCCTCTATAATTCTTTTGTTGCGTAGGTACGCATCATTAATTACGTCTCCAAATGACCACAACCGCACACTCTCTACTATTTCTTCCGCTTGTTTCTGCCTCTCAATAAAACATCCTCTCGCAATTCTAATACTATTTTTCGCCTGCACCAAAGAAGAATCTTTCAGTGATTGCAGGCCCCCGTTCAATGCTTTAACACCCTCAGTTTTATGCTCATTCGTCATTTGGGTGCCCAATGAGCGCAATATGGATTCGCAGGCAACTATCGCCGTTCGAGTTTTCCCTTGATCAATCATATTGGAAATCTCTTTGAGTTCGTCAGACAACTTTTTCATCGCAAGTATATCTAAAAGTTCAGTTTCTATTTTTCTCATCGCTTCGGCGCGTTCCTGCCATTTCAACTGCGGCTTTTTCTTGGCACTTTTAGCTTTCCTCCGGGGAACACTTTTATCGGTCTTTTTTATTGTCAAAGAAAGCTCGTCTTGAACATGCGGTTTGGGTGATGTTGTGGGATCTTCAAGAACAAATTCCAGGGTTTCAGGATTTATTTTGGCAACATATTTCCACGAAGGAAACCCTTTATACTTTATAGCGCAGGGGAGAAATAGATGTTTGTTGCTTTTCCATTTACCCTCAAAATCAAGAACAACATTAACATATTCCCCATTTTCATCTCGATACTGAGGCAATGTAACTTTACCGGACGTCTGAATAACATTTTTGCTGTTATTCAGAAATAGTTTAGGAGTCAACTTGATATCAAATTTATCAATTTTAGATTTACCGATCTTCTTAATAACATAGTCAAGAGGTAATTTGAGTAAAGCTTTATGCTGAAGACGAGGATTAACAAGCGGAGCAAAAAGTAATTGAACCTGAAGAGTATTGAAAGCAGTATTTTCTTGTCCTATCTCCGGATTCGCCCAAACAATATTTTGGACAAAAAATGTGGCTATAAGAACAATTGATATGATCTTGAAAATACCACTCTTTTTGGATCTTTTATTGTTAGTCTTTTCCATATTATTGTTATTCATGATAATGTGTATTACAGCTAAAAATAGCCTTTTTAGGTTTTTATTATACTAACACTTATAGGGAGATTATACAACCAAGAATGGCTTACTTTTGTTAATTTAACACCTCTTAGGGGTCCTAGATAATGCGGATCTGTGATGGGTTATCTATGACGATCTGAGGGCCACCTCTGGCCTCTATCTTGCCTACTATCTCAACGTTCTTCCCATTATACCCCATAGGGTCTATTCCCCGTCGATCAAAAAATTCGAGATTGCCGCGATATATTACAGCGGTCAGTTTTCCTTCTATTGTAAGAAAAACCTTATTGCCACGAGCATATACTCCCGTGACTTCCCCCCTAACAGCTCGATAGCTACCCACATGACTTGCGGCCTCTGCCGGGGATATGTCCTCAAGAGTACTCCATAATCCACGCTTATTCCGTCGGGCTTCTTTCTGCGCTTTAAGCAATATATCCATATGCTTCACATTAGGCTGAAACGTGTAAACCATGGCAAGCCCCGCGCTAACCAATTCTTTATTAATCATTGCGCCATCATCATCATAGACATATGCCAGCAACCGTCCATATCGATCTGTTTTCTCGAGATCAAATTCCAATCGCACTTCCGTGCCTGAAACAAGAGTTTTGTTAAGTTCCTTGGCTGATACCGCATAATCTTCAGGATCAAATACCCAGTTTTTACCCAAGCGTTTCATAGTCTCCGGAGTGTCTATACCGACATAACGCACTTTTTCCCCGCCAACAAGCTCTATGGTGTCTCCATCAACTACATTCCGCACGGCATATATACCCTCCTGAGAACTCTTCTGGG
>CAYZXR010000082.1:0-4584 GCA_964482475.1 uncultured Planctomycetia bacterium
TTTAGAACCCGCCCCTACAATTTCGTCATGCTCTCTGCGACTGCTTGTGCTGCCTGGATTCCAATCCCAGATCGCTCAAGTTCCTCAACTGTAGCTTTGCGAATATCATCCAATGTACCAAATTTTTCCATAAGCTTTCTTTCTCGCACAGGACCTATTCCTCTTATTCCCCTGAGACCGGACTCAAATGTCTTTTTCGTCCGCAATTTTCGGTGATATTCTATCGCCACTCGATGCGATTCATCCCTTATTCTTTGAATAAAAAGGAGTAATCTTGAACCCGGAGAAAGCCTGATCGGCTGTTTTCTCACCAACGTGTATAAATGATTAAATTCCTTAGCAATACTGACAATCTCTATCTGTTCTAACCCCAAAGCACGCAACTCCTTCTCAGCGGAAGAAAGATGCCCTTTTCCACCATCGATTATTACAAGGTCAGGCAGTCTCTTGCCATCACGTAAAAGACGTGCGTATCGTCTGCGCACAACCTCACGTATCATAGAGTAATCATCTACACCGATCACACTTTTTATTCTAAATCTCCTATAATCGGCTCTGCAAGCTCTTCCTTCTACAAATCTCACCATTGATCCAACCGCTTGCATACCTCCAATGTTCGAAATATCGAAACACTCTATCACCGCCGGTGGCACCTTCATGGCAAGCGCGTTCTGCAACTCTTCTAATTCCCCGAACATTGGATGCGCGGAACGATCATGTAGTTGCTGAACAGCTGTAAGAGCGGAAATGCGTTGCTTAACTACTTGGGCTTTTTCATATTCCTTTCTCTTGGAAAACTCAAGCATGTCAGTTTCCAATGAACGAATAAGATCACCTTTACGGCCTTTTAGAAACGCCGTGAGCTGAGTAATGGTTCTTGAGTATTCCTTTTTTGTGACTCTCCCTTCACAAGGCCCCGGACACTGCCTAATATGGTATTCTAGGCAAATCTTTTTATGCAAACGATTACAGCTTCTAAGTGGAAAAACTCTCTTCATAAACGAGAGTGCTTCTTTTAAAAGTTTCACATTCACATATGGACCGTAATATTCAGCACCATCATTCAATTTCCTGCGGGTGAGGAACAAACGCGGATATTCTTCGTTCAAAGTGAGTTTTAAGAAAGGATACGATTTATCATCTCTGAGGTCTATATTAAATCTCGGCTGGTGATCTTTTATAAGACCCGCTTCATATATAAGCGCTTCCGCTTCGGAAGAAGACCTGACTATACGAATATCACTTATTTCTTTTACCAGTAATTCTAACCGCGCGTCACGCGATTTGCCACGCCTAAAATACGTCACAACCCGCCGTTTCAGACGTTTAGCTTTCCCCACGTATATAATATGTCCCTTGGCATCCAGAAAAATATATACACCTGGTGAATCCGGTAAATTTTTTATCGTTTTAGCCATATCCATGGCCACTACTTCCTTTTACCTTTCAACATCTCAATAGTTTTCCTTACTCCCTCAACTCCAAAAATATGAGCGGCCACAAGGTATACAACGCCGGAAACAACTATCGTAGCAACAATAGCCGCAAAGCCAATTAAGTCGGAAACACCATCACTAAACAAAACATTCTTTGCGATATATGTAACCAGAATCATCACACAAGTAGCTGCGCATATCCTTCCAAACATACTAATTATTGCCCTGGTTCCGATATCTCCTACGCGCCGCATCAACAACACATAAAGTATCAAAAAATTAGTTGTTGCCGCTATTGAGGTGGCTAACGCAAGCCCACCGATCTTAAGAGGCCACATGAGTATTAAATTAAGTACAATATTCACAACAAGCGAAATAGCCGCGGTTCTAACCGGAGTCCGCGTATCGCCCATTGAATAGTAAGCATTAACCAATATTTTTATCCCAGCATACGCGCAAAGCCCAAACGCGTAAAAGAACAACGCGCTGGAGGTTATTGCGGTCGAATATCCTGTAAACTCCCCACGCTGAAAAAGTATTCGAACCACAGGTTCCGACAATATCATAAGACCTGCCGCGGCAGGAACCATAACCATAAACACAGTATTTAAAGAAAAAGCTATCGTACCTTTAAGCTTATCAATATCATTAGCCGCGGCCTCTCTGCTCATTCTCGGCAAAACCGCCGTTGCCAATGATATTCCGAATATGGCCAGTGGTAAATGTATAAGACGGTGAGAATAATATAACGCGGCAACTCCTCCGGCCCCCACTATCCAGGCCAACGATGCCAAAATTGTATCGATAAATACACTTAACTGATACACCGCCGTTCCAAGTATCCTGGGCATAAGAAGCTTGCCAATCCTGCTCGCGACCGGATGTACAAGACGGAATCCCCCTTTAAGCCGAAAACCTCGTTTATAGAGAGGGGGGATTTGGATAAGCACCTGAAGAAATCCACCGGCAAGGACACCCGCAACCATACCATGTATGCCGATAACCGGGCATAAAAAAAGAATAGCCGCTATCATAGTTACATTTAGAACGACCGGGGCAAACGCTGGTGTCGTAAAATATTGGAAAGAGTTCAACACTCCTTTGGAATAGGCCCAAATACCGAGAAATATCAGGTAAGGAACGAGCATCCTTGTCAAAAACACGGCACTTGCAAACTTCTCCGGATCTTTTAAAAAACCCGGGGCTATCAGTCTAACCAATACGGGAGCGAAAAGCACCCCAATAACCGAGAGAACCACAAGGACCAAAAGCATCAAATTCAATATAACACGTGCCGCGTCCCAGTACTCGCGCTCACTGCTTTTATGCCGATATTCGGTGAGAACCGGCACAATAGCCGCATTTGTCGCCCCTTCCCCTACCATATCACGAAGCATATTTGGTATTCTGAACGCGACAACAAAGGCTTGGGCGTATATATTGGTTCCAAACAATTTAGCGAAAAGAACATCCCTCACAAAGCCAAGAACTCGGCTCGAGGACGTCGCAATTCCGATAAGTCCGGTAGATCTTATAAGTTTTCTGTTAGTAGTCATCGTTATAAGCGTATATTATCATACATTATCACAAAAGTCATCAGTCGTGAATCGTGAATAGAGAAAAGGCTAGAGGCGCAAGGCAAGAGGCGAGAACAGTATAGTAAATAGTGCATGGTGAATCGTAGGGGCGGGTTCTAAACCCGCCCTGAATTGGACGTCATCCCGGAATTCCGAACAAAGTGAAGGAATATCCGGGATCAAGTAATAATATTTTCATGGGATCCCGGATCTCCTCTGCTTCGCAGAGTCGTCCGGGATGACGATTTATACCAACATTTATGTAGGGGTGGGGTTTCCCCGCCCTTGATCAATGAATGGTAGAAGCGCATGGCGTAGGGGCGGGTTCCAAACCCGCCCTGGTAGGGGCACGGCATGCCGTGCCCTGAATAATCAAAAACACGTTGACAACCTCACTAGGCTATGTTAAATTATGCTCTAAATTCACTGGTTTTAACAAGATAGAAATAACAGGAGTAAAAAATATGCCACAAATTAGATCAGCTTTTAAAAGATTGAGACAGGACAAGAAGAAGCATATAGTCAACAAAGGAACTCTTTCCGAGATCAGGACATTGACAAAAAAAGTAAGAACCCTGATAGCTGAAAAGAACGCGGAAGAAGGGAAAAAAGCTTTAATACCACTCGAATCCAAATTGGACAAAGCTGTTAAATCAAATACTATAAAGAAGAACAGCGCGTCCCGCAAAATATCAAGACTCAGGAAACAACTTGATCAGATAAAAACTGCGAAATAAGCATATCCATCGCGAGAGAGGGCTTTTTAATCCCGGTTTTAATCTCGCGATCGGTCTGAAGTAGAAGAGCAATCCATAGTTTTATCTTTTTATCCGAATACCTTCGTGCCTGGCTGATTAACCGCTTTGCGTATCCGGTGGAATACCCCAGTTGCGAAACGACTTCATTTTCTTCTGATCCTCTCGAGAATAATAACCTTACTTTCTGTATTATCCTAACATACCATCCAAGATATCCTATGATCTCCGTGGGATGTTTTTTTTGATCATAAAGATCTTCAATTATTCTAAATGCCCAGACAGCGTCTCTTACATTGATCGCATCGACAAGTTTAAAGACCTCTTCAGTCACACTACGCCCAACTAGCATTTCTACATCTAAAAGTGTTATTTTTGTACCAGATGAATAGCAGGCTAGTTTTTCCAATTCAGATTTTACCGCTGTCGTATTGTTGCCCTTTAGCTCTACAACAAGATCAACGGCATCATCAGAAATATCGATACTTTCTTTATCAAAAAAACCTTTCACCCATTTCTTCATAGTAATAAGAGCGGGTTTATTTGCTTCTACCACTTTGATCAAGGATGAAAGTTTTTTATAGCCTTTTAGCTTCTTGAAAGAGGCGTCCGCGGAAATAACAAAGACTGTCGTATCCAAGGGATTCATTAAATAGCTGATAAGACTTTCTAGGGATCCTTCAGGCAGTTTTTCAGGCTCTTTTAAAAGCACCATTCTCTTATCAGATAAAAGTGGCATAGTGCTAAGCGTATTCATAAGGCTGGGAAAATCGGAAGAAAAGTGTGTGGAAAAGTTAAAACCTTGATCGTCTCCGG
>CAYZXR010000083.1:0-4571 GCA_964482475.1 uncultured Planctomycetia bacterium
AGGCGCGGGGGGAGGCTGTCTTTCTTTATCTTTTTCCTTTTTTAGATTTCTTGGATTTTTTAGACTTCTTAGACTTCTTGGACTTCTTTCCTTTTTTAGCTTTCTTTGTTTCTTTGCGTGTCTTCTTTTTTTTCATTTCCTTATGTTTCTTTTTCTTTTTGTCCTTCTTCATGTCTTTGTGCTGCTTTTGCTTCTTGTTCTTCTTCATTTCTTTGTGTTTCTTGGCTTTTTCTCCTGCCAGGCGTTTCTTGTCTTGCTTCATTGCCTGGTGCTTTTCAACCCGCTCAGCTTTCACTTCCTGGTGCTTTTCAATCCGCTCGGCTTTCATTTCCTGGTGCTTTTCAATCCGCTCAGCTTTCACTTCCTGCCACTTTTCAGCCTGCTCAGCTCTCTTAGCTTCCGCTTGCGTCCTTTCTTCCGCACGCTTTTGCGCTTGAACATTCGCCTTCGCACTCGGCCCTTTTTCGCCGCCTTCTGCCGCAAAAGCGGGCATATTGCTTATCGCGAAAGCTACAAGTACTGCGATAGAAATAAATCTCTTCATGAAACTCCTCCTTTTTTGAACAGTTTTTTCCCAGCAAGCCTAATACCTCGGCATACTGTCCCATACTTTGTCCGGGAAGAAACCATCCCGCAAGTATGTTGACCTAAAAAATTCAAGGGTATATGCCATAAGTCTTGTCGCCTTCAGGAATATGCTATAGAAGAAAAACACTGGCGCAAGCAGAATGAAACCCATATCCCGCAGAGCAGTATCCGACAGAACGGCCACCATGAAAAATTGCCAAGCATTCATCAATACATAGAAAAGATAGGTAGCTGTCAGAATAAACAAAAAAAGATGTGGGACATATATGGCGACCCAGGCTACGTAAAAAGGAAAGATCACTAATAAAAGAAGATTAAAAATTACGTCTGCCACAACGGCTATAACGTCCCCAGGACGAAAACGTCTTAAATCCACTATGTTTCCGTGTTTTCTTAAATTTATCCGTATATAGCACTCATTCCATCGTACGCGCTGACGAAACAACTGCCGAAAAGATTCAGGAACATTTGTCATGGCGATTGCTCGCGGTGCAAAAGCAACTTTATATCCAGCCTTTCTAGCTTTTAATGTGATATCAAGGTCTTCTCCGGTTTCGGGATCTGTCCCCATTAGTTTTTCTAGGACTTCTTTCCGGAACGCACCGAACGCGCCGGAAGCTATTTGTAACGAATCAGTCATCGCTAGCCACCGTCTATGCAGACTGATGCCCATACCGTATTCTGCAGCCTGTAGGTGCGTAGCCATAGACTTTCTCTCGTTGTATACTTTCAGATTACCGCTAACAACGCCTACCCGCGGATCCTTGAATGGTGCGACTACTTCTTCTATCGCATCCCTATAGACAAGTATCTCCGCGTCACAATGGATAACATATTCACCTTGCGCTAATTTTAAGCCAAAATTCAAAGCAGAAGGCTTGCCCCCTCTCATCGCCATGCGAAAATACTTTATCTGCCCCTTACGCTCATAGGACTTACAAATGTTCTGCGTCATGTCAATCGAACCATCATCCACCACTATGATCTCCAATCTAGGATAGTCGCTTTCCAGCAAAGAATTGATGGTACCTCGAATTCGAGGCCCTTCATTGTAAGCAGGCAGTATCACAGTTACAAGTGGAACAATCTCTGGCCCTTCTGTCCTCACCAACAGGACTTTTTTAATAAGCGCGATAAAAAAAACTATGGTGTTCGGAAGATAATATCTAGTGGTATCAAATAACAAGGCCGGCAGAAAAAACAAAGCGATCTGCCACCAGGGCCTGCTAAAAATATCTGACACACATCGCCTAAGATACTCGCTCACCTTCAAAAGAAAAGCATAAAGATCCACTTGTCCTGACTGAAGTCCTTTGTAACTTGCCAGGGCTAACCCCACGATGACAACATATTTAAACGTCGTCTTCAAGACCAAGTGTTTATTCTTTTTCTTTTCATGAGGTACAAGCAATAGTGGATCTATTAATCCGATCTTCCTTAGTCTCATCTTTAAATGGCCCGGCTTTTTACCAGTTTTTCCAGTAATTTTTCTTCCGTCTCTGCATCCTTCGGAAAAGAAATGCTTTGCACTGCAACCTCAAGACCATCGGCAACAAGAGGTGCTAATGATTCCTTGAACTTGTTTACAGCTTCCTCCATGTCTTTTTTGTCGGCTTCCGGCAACAGATTAATAAAGCTATTTTTCTCATAACGAGCAAGAATGTCAGCACTCCACAAATTTTCTTTACAAGTAGCTGTTAACCTTTTAAGCAAGTCCCTCGTAACAACTTCACCTTTAGTATGCAGAATGTCTTCGAAATTCGTAACACTTACTAAAACCAGAGAAAGGGACCTTTTAAAAGTGTTTGCTCGTTCTATTTCCTCACTGAATTTTCTCCTGAAAAACCGCAAATTATACACACTTATCTCTTGATCCATTAGTTCCTGTTCAAGGTTTATCTTTGTAAATTCACCTTGCTCGACAGCTTCTGCCGCCCGGGCCATTACTACAAAAGCTGGGATCTCTCGCCTGACAGCATCATCAGCATCAAACAAGCTTTTGCAATTTCTGCATTGGCAGTAAGTTTCCGGCTCGATAAACTTCTCGGCTGTCACCATATCTAAATATATTTTGCCCGGCTTATCGTAATCAACACCTATGTGTCTTAACTCTTTGTGACATTTTGGGCACACATATTTAATTCCTTGCAAGAACTCACTTTCTCCTCCAACGTAGCCGCAAGAGAAATGGTTCACCATGTCAACGACGTTGATGTTAGCACTATGGTTCGTCGGATTTGTCTCTCGAACATTTATGTCGTGATTGAAACAATACGGGCATAATAGGACTTTATCGAAAAACTCTTTTGTTAAGACCTGCTTGTCCGCAAGATAATTTAACTGTTCTAGTTCTGTCCCATTTGTGGTTTTGAAAAAATCTGCGGCTACCTTATACATGTACCCGTTTCTTGTCTCCATATTGTATTCAGGTTCTATTCTTTCAATCTTTTCTTTTGCCAAATATTCTAAAAACTCCAGTCTTTTTTTGTCTTCTGCGCTCATCGACCGGGCCTCACGGCTTAAGACTGGGACAGTTTTTGTTCGGCGTAAAACAGCTTCTATTCTAGCAATAAGCTCTTCCGGGTTAAATGGCTTAGTAACATAGTCATCTATCCCCATTTGAAGTGCTTTAACCTTATCATTCTGGGTATTTTTCGCGGTAAGCATTATAATGGGAATGTCAGAGGTTTTTCCATCGCCTCTCAGCTCTCCAGAAACCGCATACCCATCCATGTTTGGCATCAATAAATCCAAAACGATCAGATCCGGAAGTTCTTTCTTTGTGTAGCTAACAGCTTGGGATCCATCGTAAACCGCATGAACTTGAAACCCATGGTAATCCAGTCGCATAGCGATCATGTCCGCCATGTCTTTTTCGTCATCGACAACAAGAATTTTGGCTTTATCCATGTCTCTCTCCTTCTTGGTTAAAATCGTATCACTCCGCCACAATCAATGCTGCGCTTTATGAATCTCTTTCCTTCCTGGGAATATGAACCGCCTATCCTAAGTTTGACATCCTTGTAAACCTCAACATCCAATCCGCTGTAAAGAATGTACCCACCTTGCTTGGCCGCCGCCACAGGAAAAATATCATACAATCTCTGACCGAACGCGACACCGCCATATATCCCTATGTATTTATTTATAACAAAATACCCTTTGACTATGCCAAAACTTGCCGAACCCCTTTCCGTATTTAACGAAATCCCGTACTTCGCGCTTATGTAATGATTCCCAAAATAATACACCAACGCGGGAGATAGTATAAAAACATCTCCGTTCGTTGTATCCTCTTTGTTAGGATAATGCATATACTTTGCGTCAAGGTTGAGGTTTAGGGTGCCTATTAACCGCTGTTCGGCTTCAAGAAACGCTTTGAACCTGTATATAAAATCCTGATCCGCCCCAGGTCCCCCGTAACCCGCGCCGCCATGAATATAGCCCTTGTTCACTTTTTTGTAAGACCCGACATCGATCGTATAGTCATTCACGCCCATTCGCCGATGTTTGGTGATATCCACATAGAGGGCGGGTACGTTCTCTTCAAGATACGCCAATCGTGTCTGCCAAGTCTGCCAGCTCCCTTTCCTTGCCCCCTGCTTGACCCATCCATATTCGAAATAAGAATGTGCATATACTCTGTCCTTTTCCTCAGGTATGAACCGCGGCGCTTGCTTCATCACTTCCTGCTGAACCGCCATCTGCTCTCCCCAGGCAGCGGAACAGAATATAATCAGTCCGACTAGAACTGCTGTTAGGATTTTTCTTGTTTCCATATTAGATTTTTCTTAACTCTTCCGGGTTATCATTATAATATTTGTTAAGTTTTTCAAGAATCCTATCTATATTGGTTTTAGGTAAAATTCCGGAAATTTTTTCCATTTTGGTCAGATCAGGCAAACGTCGCCTGATGTCTTGGAAATTGTCTCCATAATATGTTTCATACGACTCTTTTACTATCTCGGAAGATGACCCTGTAA